>DATBWB010000166.1 GCA_036514995.1 Candidatus Acidiferrales bacterium | reverse complement strand
CCGGTGCATGTTCTGCGGGTTGTGCGAGGATGCCTGTCCGACGGACGCCTTGGAACTGACGCAGGATTTTGAGTTGGCGAGCTACAGCCGGGAGGGAGCCATCTGGGACCGGCACATGCTCGAACAGGGACCTACCCCCACGAGGTATACGCGGTAGTTTTGAGGCAGTGATGCTTTTGACTCAGGCGTTGTTCTATTTCTTTGCCGTGCTGGCGGTTGTCTCGGCCATTTTGGTCATTACGCGGCGCAATGCCGTCCATAGTGCCATTTTTTTGATTCAGGCCCTCCTCGCTATCGCGGGGATCTTTCTTCAGCTTCAGGCGGAATTTTTGGCGGCTGTGCAAGTGATTTTGTACGTGGGCGGCATTATGGTCCTGTTTCTCTTTGTCATTATGTTGGTCAACTTGGACATCGCTGTGCGCCAGGTTCAATTCAACCGGCAATGGCTCTTGGCCATCGTGACAGCGCTGGTTGTAGCGGCTGAGGTGGGTTACGGCCTTTACCGGGGCAAAGAGGCTTTTCAATTTCCCGCCGCCTCGCCTGACGTCCTTCAGCCCAACGCTCAACGAGTGGGGTTGGCTCTCTTTCAGAACTATATGCTTCCGTTTGAAATTGCATCGATCCTGCTCTTGGTAGCCATGATCGGCGCCGTGGTGATGGCCAAGCGACGCCTCTAGGGAGAAGCATTGATTCCTACTAGCAACTATCTGATGCTCAGCGCGGTTCTCTTCACCATCGGCGTGATTGGTGTCCTCACTCGGCGCAACATCGTCATCATCCTGATGTCTATCGAGCTCATCCTGAACGCCGTTAACATCAACCTCGTGGTGTTTTCCCGGCAGCTTGGTTCGGTGGCCGGGCAGGTTTTTGCAATCTTTATCATTACGGACGCGGCAGCCGAAGTCGTTGTTGGTCTGGGCATCCTGATTGCTCTATTCCGTAATCGTGAAACCGTTAACGCGGATGAAATTGATTTACTCAAGTGGTAGCGCATGAATCCACTGCCCTTTTTTATTGACAAGCTCTGGCTGATCCCGCTGTTCCCGGCGGCAACTGCTTTGCTCATGCTCCTCTCCGGCAGGCGGCTTCAAAACCGGCTGATCAGCCTGCTGTGCTGCGGCTCTGTTTTTCTTTCGTTTTTGTTCTCGGTCGGTGCCTTCTGGCAGCTTCTTTCCCTGCCGGGCGAGCGCGTTGCGGAAAAAATCCTCTTTGATTGGATCCCCGCCGGCTCCTTTCTCACCTCTTCTGGTCATCTCTCCAGCTTCACCGCCCAATGGGGATTCCTCTTGGATCCCCTCTCGGCTGTCATGATTCTGGTCGTCAGCGGTGTCGGGTTCATCATCCACGTTTACTCGATCGGCTACATGGGCCATGAAGGCGGGTACTACCGCTTCTTCGGTTTTCTCAATCTCTTCATGTTTTCCATGTTGACTCTTGTGCTGGCGAACAACATCGTGCTCATGTTCGTGGGCTGGGAAGGCGTCGGGCTGTGCTCCTATCTTTTGATTGGCTTCTATTTTTTGCGGCGCAGTGCCGCTGACGCCGGCAAAAAGGCCTTCATCGTGAACCGCATCGGTGACTCTGGTTTTCTTCTTGGCATTTTTTTGATCGCCACCACGCTCGGGACGATCAATTTCCGCCAAATACCGCTTGCTCTGGAGGAAATGCATTTCAGCGTCGGCGCGCCGGTAATCACCGCCATCACGTTGCTCTTGTTTGTTGGCGCCATCGGGAAATCGGCCCAGCTTCCGCTCTATGTTTGGCTTCCCGATGCCATGGAAGGACCAACTCCGGTGAGTGCCCTCATCCACGCCGCCACCATGGTCACCGCCGGCGTGTACATGGTTGCCCGCAACCACGCCCTCTATTCGCTGGCCCCCACAACGATGCATGTCGTCGCCGTTGTCGGTGCCCTTACCGCCGTCTATGCCGCTTCCATGGGCCTTGTGCAAAACGACATCAAACGGGTTCTGGCTTATTCCACCATTAGTCAGCTCGGTTATATGTTTCTGGCCTGTGGCGTGGGCGCATTCGCAGCCGGGATTTTCCATCTCTCGACTCATGCCTATTTCAAGGCATTGCTCTTTCTTGGTTCGGGCAGCGTGATTCACGCTCTGGGCGGGGAACAGGACATCCGAAAGATGGGCGGCCTCTGGAAGAAAATTCCCGTCACCGCCAAAACGTTTCTCGTCGCTGCTTTGGCTATCGCTGGCATTCCCGGTCTTTCCGGCTTTTTCAGCAAGGACGAAATCCTCTGGCAATCCTTTGCTGGCCCGCTCGGCAATCGAGCCCTCTGGGCGATTGGCGTCCTCACCGCCGGCATGACTGGCTTTTACATGTTCCGTCTGGTTTTCAAAACCTTCTTTGGGCAGCCGCGTTATTCTCACGAGGTAGACCATCACATCCACGAGTCGCCCAGGAGCATGACGATTCCGCTCGTTATTCTGGCTTTCCTCTCCGTCGCCGGCGGATGGGTTGGAATCCCAGCGGTCCTGGGCGGCTCCAACCGCTTCGAACACTTTCTCCAGCCGGTTTTTGGCCGCCGCGCGGATGTGGTTCTGGCAGTGAGCATGCACGCCCACACCCAGGAGATTCAGCTCATGATCTTTTCTGTTCTCGTGGCCGTGCTGGGGATCTTCCTTGCCTATTACTTCTATCTCAGGCGTACGGACGCGCCTGAAAAGCTGGTAGCGAGATTCTCGGCCGGATATCGGCTGCTTTATAGAAAGTACTACGTGGACGAAGTCTATGATGTGCTCTTCGTCAATCGTTTCAAGGATGCGGGCACCGCGCTTGCCGCCTTCGACCTGGGCGTCATTGATGGCTGGGGGGTGGATGGTTCGAGCTGGCTGACGCGCTTTACTGCTAGCCGCTCCATGTGGACGGACAATTGGATTGTGGATGGTGCCGTCCGCGCTTTCGGTTTTTTCGTTCGCCTCCTGAGTTATCCAGTGCGAATGATTCAGGCGGGATTTGTGCAAGGCTACGCCCTCTTTATTGTTCTGGGTGTTCTACTCCTACTGGGCTACTACTTGTTGCGTTGAAGGAGACTTAATGATCCAGTGGTTGAATGAGCATCTCTTGACGGTCGTTTTGTTTGAGCCTCTCGTTGGCGCTTTCTTGATTCTCTTCTTGCGCCGCGAAAACAAGGCGGCCATTCGCTGGCTGGCGAATATTACCGCTTTTGTAGGCTTCCTCGTCTCCTTGCCGCTCGTCTTTCGTTATCAGGCGGATGTCGGGGACTTTCAGTTCCAGGAGAAACTCGACTGGATTCCCTCCATTGGCGCAAAGTATTTCCTTGGCATTGACGGCATCAGTCTCCTGCTGATCATGCTCACGACCGTCTTGGGCTTCCTCGCCATCCTGTCCTCTTGGTCGTATATCCAGGAGCGCGTCAAGGAATACTACTTCCTCTTTTTGCTCTTACAGACTGGCATGCTGGGCGTCTTCATGTCGCTTGATTTCGTTCTCTTTTACGTTTTTTGGGAAGTGATGCTGGTTCCCATGTACTTCATCATCGGCGTTTGGGGGCACGAGCGCAAACTGTACGCCGCCATCAAATTCTTTCTCTATACGTTGGTCGGCTCAGTTTTGATTTTGTTGGGAATCCTGGCTCTTTACTTCAACTACCATCAGAAAACGGGTATCTACTCTTTCGACTACACCGAGCTGATAACAGTTTCTCTGCCGGCAACCTGGGAGATGTGGGTTTTTTGGGCCTTCTTTGTCGGCTTTGCCATCAAGGTGCCCATGTTCCCGTTCCATACGTGGTTGCCGGACGCTCACGTCGAAGCCCCCACGGCAGGGTCCGTTATCCTGGCTGGCATCCTCCTGAAGATGGGAACTTATGGATTCATTCGTTTCTCGTTGCCCTTGCTGCCCACCGCTTCGCGAAAATACGTCTGGGCGATGGCTGCGCTTTCCATCGTCGCCATTATTTACGGTGCGCTCGTCTGCATGATGCAGAAAGACATGAAAAAGCTGATTGCCTACAGCTCGGTCAGCCACCTCGGCTTCTGTACGCTTGGCATCTTTGCGCTCAACCCGCAAGGCCTCTCGGGCAGTGTTCTCCAGCAGGTCAATCACGGCATCTCGACCGGGGCGCTCTTCTTGATCGTCGGCTTGCTGTACGAACGGCGGCACACTCGTGAGATCGTCCAATTCGGGGGCCTTTCCACTCCCATGCCCAATTTCGCCGCCCTCTACATGATCATCACGCTTAGCTCGCTCGGGCTTCCCTTGCTCAATGGCTTTATTGGCGAGCTCGTAATCTTGCAGGGCGCTTGGCAAGTAAGCAAGACCTGGGCCGCTTGGGCCGTCGCCGGCATCGTGCTTGGCGCCGCCTATTTACTGTGGCTTTATCAGAGGACCATGTTCGGAGAGGTAAAGAATCCAGCCAACGTGGCGCTTCGCGATGTCAATCTCCGCGAGGCCATGACCCTCATACCGCTGGTCCTTTGGGCCTTCTGGATTGGGATTTACCCCAAGCCCTATTTCCGCATCCTGGACAAGCCGGTAGCCCAGCTCGTCCAGCGCGTCAATCCGGAATTCTATCGGGCTGGCAACAGCGTCCCTCTCGCTGCCAAACCTGCACCGCCGGTGCCGGCTGTCACGGCTCCCTCATTGCCTGAGCCTGCCGTGCCCACAGCCGCGGAGACTCATTGATGTGGAATGAGTTTTTCCAAAAAAGCGACTACTTGATGATCATCCCCCAGCTTGAGCTGGCGCTCTTCGGCTTGTTCATCCTGCTGACCGACTTTCTTGTCCCTCCCGAGCAAAAACGCCGCCAGGCCTGGGTCTCGCTCCTTGGTGTGGCTGTGGCCGGATATGCGCTTTGGCGCATGCGGGATTTGACCTTCTCTGGCTTCGCCGGTGCCTTGGTCGTGGATCGTTTCTACGTCTTCTTCGGCCTGATTGTTCTCGCGGCTGCTGCCCTCGTCATTTTGATGTCGGCCCGCTATCTGGAAATCGAGGCCGAACATCATGGCGAATACTACGCGCTGATCCTTTTTGCCGCCATCGGCATGCTTTTTATGGCAAGTGGAATGGACATCGTGGTGCTCTTCATCTCTTTGGAAACGATGGCCATTGCCTTCTACATCCTCGTTGGCTTTTTCCGCCGCGACCGGCGCTCGAACGAAGCCGCTATGAAGTACCTCCTCCTCGGCGCGTTTTCTTCAGGCCTGCTCGCCTACGGGTTCTCGCTTTTTTATGGTCTTAGCAATTCGACGAATCTACAAAAAATCGGTGAGGTGATTGGCAACCGCCCCTCGAACGATCCCGTCGTTCTCCTCGCCCTTGTCACCCTTTCCGCCGGCATGTTCTTTAAGATTGCTGCCGTGCCCTTTCACCAATGGGCGCCTGACGTTTACGAGGGCGCGCCGACCACCATTACCGCCTATGTTTCTGTTGCCTCCAAGGCCGCGTCCTTTGCGATGCTTCTTCGTATCTTGATGACCGCCATCGTGCCCGCTCCTGCCCTCTGGGCCACTTTCCAGTATCTTCTGGCGGCCATTGCCGTTGCGACCATGACCCTGGGGAATCTCGCCGCCATCACCCAGTCCAACACCAAGCGCCTTCTCGCCTACTCCTCCATTTCGCATGTCGGCTACATGCTACTCGGCCTCGTCGCAGGCAACGAGCATGGCTTGCAGGGGATTGCGATCTACCTCCTGGTTTACGCCTTCATGAATATGGGCGCGTTTGCCGTCATCGTGGCCATGCGCCGCAAGGACCTTATCGGCGACGAAATCGATGATCTGTCCGGCCTCTATTTCAAGAATCCGGCTGCCAGCGTCCTCATGATCATTTTCTTGCTTTCGCTCGCCGGGATACCCCCTACCGCTGGCTTTTGGGGCAAGTACTTCATCTTCCTTTCCTTGATTGAAACCAACCACCCGGTTCTCGCGGTGATTGCTGTTTCCTACGTGGCCGTTTCGCTCTACTATTACTTCCGAATCGTGGTCGCCATGTTCATGCGCCAGCCGACCGAGCCCGGGCGTGCGATTGTCTCCCCGGGCCTTGCGGTCGCTCTTGGCTTCAGTATCGTCATGACTATGGTGATTGGCATCTATCCGCAGCCCTTCATTCAATTCACTCAATATACATTGCTTCTGCCCTTCCGTTAGGTTTCCATGGCCAAAGGGCCCAAAGAGCGCCGTCAGTCCTTGTTGAACGCTTTGGTCATTGCTATGGAGCTTCCGTTCGTTTTTGTGGGCGCTGTCCTAGGAGGGTTGCTTATCGGTTGGCTCTTGGATCGTGCATTGCATAGATTCTATCCTGCGTACACTGGCGCGGTCCTAACAATCATTTTCATGTTTGTTGGCTTAGTTGCAGGTCTTCGGGAGGTTCTGCGTCGAATCCCGAAGGACGAGGGTCTTGGAAGTGGCAACAACGGGCCAAATCCCTGAGTCGGAGCGTCGGCTCCTTGCCGGAGCAGAAGGACGGTTGGTCCGGTTTGTTCTCGTCTTGGGTCTTTTGGGAACGGTTGGCATTCTGTTTCGATGGGGTTGGCGGGCGGCGGTCGGCTTCCTGATTGGAGCGGCGCTTGCCTTGCTCAACTACTGGTGGATTTCGCAGGCGGTTTCAGCAGTGGCCCGAGCCGGCCGGGCTCGTCCTTCCAAGCTCGCTTACTTCAAGTTTTTCGGGCGCTACGCCTTGATTGGCGTTGTGGTCTATGTTATTTTCTCACGCTCTCTCGTGCCCATACTGGCTGTCATCGGTGGCCTGCTTATTTTGGTCCCCGCCGTGGCCGCCGAATTCCTCTACGAGGTTGCGAGGGGACGGTAAGTCCGCGTCATGGAACATCATCAGCTCTGGATCACGGGCGTCGTCAACAAACTGCTTGGAAAATATGTAGCCGCCGTTCTTGCCTTTCTTCACATCAAGGCATCAGACCCTGCTCACCCCATTCCCAACCACATTGCCGTCGAGTTGGTGGTCATTCTTCTGGCGGTCGTTTTCTTCGGTTGGTTGCGTACGCGTCTCTCGGTCAATCGCCCTGGTATCATGCAGCAGCTCTGCGAGATGCTGCTCACCAATCCGATGGGAATCGGGGCCCGCGATCTTCTCGACGATATCATCGGGCATCACGGTCGCTCGTTCCTTCCGGTTGTTGGGGGTGTTGGCCTCTTTGTGCTTTTTTGTAATCTGATTAGCATAATTCCAGGCTTTGAATCGCCGACCGCCAACATTACCGTTACCATCGGCTGTGCCCTCGTTGCTGTCTCTTATTACCACTATTCCGGCATCCGCCATCATGGAGCGAGGCGCTACCTTAAGCAATTTCTTGGACCCCTGCTGCCCATGTCGCCGCTCATGGTCATCATCGAGACGGTGAGCCACGGCGCGCGTGTTCTTTCCTTGAGTGTCCGTCTCTTTGCCAATATGTTCGTGAGCGAACTCCTTTACGGCGTTTTCTTGGGGCTCGCCATGCTTGCGTTTTCCGCCGGTTGGAATCTTTCGCCTGTGGTGGGTGGGATGATCCTGCTTTTCCCTCTCACCTTCCCCATTCTTTTTATCGGGCTTCATATCTTTGTGGCTGTTCTACAAGGGTTTGTTTTTACTCTTCTGCCGATCATTTATTTGAGTGGGGCTGTGGCGGAAGAGCATTAATCTGGCTTGTTCGATCAGTGTGATTCCGGCTGCAAGAGGGTTGTCCGGAAGCCACCGCCTGATCCACGTTCATAACGAAAGGAGCAGTCTCTTGAAAAAAGCCTTTGCGTTTTTCGCTTTCGCATTGCTGCTGCTCGGCCTTGCTACCCCAGTGCTCGCCGCTGAGAGCAGCCCCGGAAATTCTTCCCTCCCAGTCAATTGGGTTGCGCTCACGGCTGGTTTCTCTATGGCCATTGCTTCAGCGGCCTGTGGTTACGCGCAGGCACGCGCGACCGCCGCCGCAGCCGAAGGCCTCGCTCGCAATCCGGGCGCTGCGCCAGCGATTCGTTTCGCGCTCATTTTGGCGCTCGTTCTGATCGAGTCCATGGCGCTCTACACCTTCGCGATCATCTTCATCAAGGTCAAGTAGCCGATCAGGTCGATTCGAGTGCTTTGGGGGAAGTCGCAGGCTTCCTCTTTTCTTTTTTGGAAACCCGGTTTCCGGGATTTGACCTTTCAGCGCACCGGTAGGATAGAGCGGGACGCGACCGACGCCAGACTGACAATGCCGCCGGGGAAGATCCCCAGCCCAAGCACTGCCAAGGTTGTCAGGGCAAGAACAAAACTGACCGAGTGGGGAAGGGCAGCCGGCTGCAATTCTTCTGTTGGCTCCTTCATGTACATCACAACCACGACGCGCAGATAGTAGTACACCGAGATGGCGCTGTTAACGACGCCGAGCACCACCAGCCAGACCAAATCCGCTCGCAGTGCCGCCTGAAAGATATAGAACTTCCCCAAAAATCCCGCTGTCAGCGGGAGACCTATCAACGACAACAGGTAGAGGGTCAAACAGGCGGCCAGGAGCGGCTGGCGTGTCCCCAGCCCGGCATACTCTTCGATCTCGACGTGCTTCTCACCTTGTCCGCCCAGGTGAGAAACGATCGTAAACGCTCCCAGCTTCATCATCGCGTAAGCCACAAGATAGAAGAGCGCGGCGGCTAATCCAATTTCGCTGCGCGCCGCAAACGCTATCAGGATATAGCCGGCATGGGCGATCGAGGAATAGGCCAGCATGCGTTTGATATTGCCCTGGACGAGCGCCGCCAGGTTTCCGACAAACATCGTCAGCACTGCCATCACCCAAATCACCCAAAACCAGCGCTCATTCCCTGGCCACAGAGCCGTGTGGAATACCCTCAAGAAAACCGCAAAGGCTGCCGCCTTTGGGCCTGCCGAGAGGAAAGCCGTAATCGGAGTTGGTGCTCCTTCATATACGTCCGGCGTCCACACCTGGAACGGCGCGGCCGCCACTTTGAATCCCAACCCGACCATCAGCATCCCCGCGCCAAGCCACACAAACGTCCGGTTCTCCGCCCCTCTTTCCAATACCGCTCGAATTTCAGGCAAGACCGTCGTTCCCGTCCCCCCATACAGCAGTGCAATGCCGTAGAGCAGGAAGCCCACAGCAAAAGATCCCAGCAGAAAATATTTCAGCGCTGATTCATTCGACTTGAGCGCCCCTCTGCGAAAGCCCGCCAGGATGTAGGTCGCAAGGGAGGAAATCTCAAGCCCGAGAAAAACGGTCACCAGCTCGTTCGCCCCAGCCATGATCCCCATGCCGGCCGTTCCGAAGAGCAGCAAGGCGTAATATTCGCCATGCGTCTCGCCTTCGCGCTGCAAATATGCGGAAGAGATCAACGCCGTCAAAATGCCGATGAGCAACACCAGGAGATGCAGAAACGCGCTGAATCCGTCCACCACGATCATGCTATTAAAGCCCGTGCCTGGTGCAGAGGACTGCCAGGGCACGCTCGCGAGAGCCAGAATCATGCTGAACAACGCAAGTGGCATGAGAAGTGGCTTCTTGTGGCGCGGCAGAAATGGCTCGAGCACCATCACCACGACGCCGCCGAAGCACAGAATGAGCTCGGGGAGAATGCGAATCAGATCGGTGTTCGAAAACGTCATCGGCTACTTCTGCGCCAGCCGGTAGCCAGCCGCCGGCTCCATCTGCTGAATCAGTTGTTGAGTGGAGGCTTCCATCCTGCTTGTGAACATCGGTGAAGCGACTCCCATCCACAGAATCATGACCGCGATGGGTATTAAAATCGCCTTTTCTCTCCAATTCAAATCAGGCAACGCCCGATTCCTTTTTTGCGTTACTCCACCGAAGACGGTCCGCTGGTACATCCAAAGTAGATACACCGCCGACAGAATCACCCCCAGCGCCGCCGCCACCGCCCGGTAAACGTTGACTCCAAACACGCCGACCAGTATCAGGAATTCGCCCACAAATCCGTTCAGCATCGGCAGCCCAAGGGATGACAGGCAAACGAAAAGGAACAAGCTTGAAAAGATTGGCATCGGCGTCGCCAAGCCCCCAAATTCGGATATCAGATGCGTATGACGCCGGTCATAGAGCATCCCCACCATCACAAAGAGCGCGCCGGTCGAGACGCCGTGATTCAACATCTGATAGATGGCTCCCTCAATTCCCGGCACGTTGAAGGCGAAAATTCCCAGCACCACGAAACCCAGGTGGCTGACCGAAGAAAATGCCACCAGCTTCTTGATATCTGGCTGGACCATCGCCACCAGCGCCCCGTAGAGGATCCCGATGATTGCCAAAACACAGATTGCCGGGGCTGAATCCCTGGACGCTTGCGGGAACAACGGCAGGCAGAAGCGCAACATGCCATAGGTGCCCATCTTCAATAGGACACCAGCCAGAATCACCGAGCCCGCTGTCGGCGCTTCCACGTGCGCGTCCGGTAGCCACGTGTGGAAAGGGAAAAGCGGAACCTTGATCGCAAAGGCGACGAAAAACGCCAGGAACAGCAACAATTCTGTTCGCGGCGCCAACTCCTTCAACCCGGACGCCAGTATCAGTTGGATCTGCGGCAGGTCAAACGTTCCGGTAAAGTTGTAAAGCCAGATGATCGCCACCAGCATCAGCACGGACCCTGCCATCGTGAAAAGCACAAACTTGACCGCAGCGTAGATTCGTCGCTCGTGGCCCCAAACCCCAATCACAAAATACATGGGGATCAGCATCACTTCCCAAAAGACGTAGAAGAGGAAGAGATCAAGGGAAGCAAACACGCCGATCATGCCCGTCTCGAGCACCAGCATCATCAGGAAAAATTCCTTCACCCGCGTCTGGATGCTTCGCCAGGAAGCAAGCATCGCCAGCGGCGTCAGGAAAGTGACGAGCAAGATGAGGAACAGGCTGATGCCGTCCAAACCAATGTGGTAGTGAATCGGGGGCGAAACAATCCACCGACGTATCAGTTCGAATTGGTACGTTCCTCTCCCGGGATCGAATCCGGCTACCAGCAGTAAGGAAACGCCAAATTCGGCAACCGCCGTTCCCAGAGCCACCCGCCGAATGGCTTCCTCAGCCGTCTTTCGAAACAAAAGAAGAATGGCTCCGCCGGCAAGCGGCAGGAAGATCACCGCCGTCAATAGCGCCGACTTGCCCATCTACTGCAATCCCAGGATTAGGAAAGTCAGGATCACTGTTGTCCCCACTACCACCCAGCCGGCGTAGCTCCGTGTATTGCCCGACTGGATTCTTCTGAGCCGATCGCCCGCGCTTCTGGCTTGGTCAGCTAGGCCGTTCACCGCGCCGTCCACCACACCGACATCCACTGCCCGCCAGAACAGTCGGTCAGAGACCCAGTGAACCGGATGGACGATCGCCGCGTCGTACAGTTCGTCCACGTAGTACTTCCTCAGTAGCCACCGGTACAGACCATGAAAATTCTGGGAGACCTGCTCCGCCAGTTGCGGCCGGCGCAAATAGAAGACATAGGCGATGAGAAATCCCGCCGCGGCTGCTCCTAGGGCTAGGACCATCACACCTAGCTCCGTTGCATGGCTGTATGTCGCCGCCGCAGCCAACCATCCGCGATTGGCCGGCGCGAAAACAGGCGCCAGATATTCTTCAAAACGATTGCCGCCGCCCAGTACTTTTGGAATGCCGACGTATCCGCCGATTACCGAAAGAATTGCCAGGGCGATGAGCGGCAGTGTCATGATGCGCGGGGACTCATGTACGTGCACTTTGCGTTCGTCGAATCGCCGGGTCCCGTGAAAGGTCAGAAAGACCAGGCGAAACATGTAGAAAGCTGTCATTCCTGTGGCGACCACCGCTATTCCCCACAGCACTTTGCTCCCATATGGGCTCGAGTAGGTCTGCCAGAGAATCTCGTCCTTACTGAAGAATCCGGAAAAAAGCGGCGCGCCCGAAATCGCTAGCGTTGCCACCAAGAAGGTCCAATACGTGGTTGGGATCCTTTTCCGGATCCCGCCCATTTCGCGAATATCCTGGAGCCCGCTCAGTGCGTGGATCACGCTTCCCGCCGCAAGAAAGAGTAGCGCCTTGAAAAAGGCGTGTGTCATCAGGTGAAAGATCCCTGCCGCAAAAGCGCCCACGCCGCATGCCAGGAACATGTAGCCAAGCTGGCTGATCGTCGAGTAGGCGAGCACACGCTTGAGGTCGGTCTGCACGAGCCCGATGGATGCGGAGTAGATCGCAGTGACACAGCCCACTACCGCCACCGCTGCCATAGCCTTCGGCGCATGCGTGAAGATGATGTTTGACCGCGCCACCATGTACACACCCGCCGCTACCATCGTCGCGGCGTGGATCAGCGCGCTCACCGGCGTCGGGCCCTCCATGGCGTCAGGCAGCCAGACATAAAGCGGTAATTGCGCCGATTTTCCGATGGCTCCGGTCAACAGCAGGAATCCGATGACGGTCATCACCCCGAACCCGGCCTGCTCTATCGGTCGCTCCGCAACCAAACCAAAAATCTTGTCATATTCCACCGACCCGAAAGTCCAGAACAGGAGCAGCACACCCAGCGAAAACCCGAAATCGCCTATGCGATTCACGATGAATGCTTTCTTGCCGGCATCCGCCGCGCTCTTCCGCAGGAAGTAAAAACCAATGAGAAGATACGAACAAAGCCCAACGCCCTCCCAGCCCACGTAGAGCAGCAAATAATTCCCCGCCAGCACGAGAAGCAACATGAAGAACATGAAGAGGTTGAGATAGGCAAAAAAACGGTAGTAGCCTCCTTCCTGTGACATGTAGCCGACCGAATAGATGTGGATGAGAAAGCCCACTCCCGCGACCACAAGCAGCATCACCAGGCTTAGCTGGTCCAGATAGAGCGTGAAATCGGCTCGGAAAGTTCCGGCAACAATCCAGGTAAATGGCCGGCTGATCCAGGGAAGTTTCTCGGGGGGCAGAAAGGCCATTTCTCTTGCCAGCTCGAGCACGGCAAGTAAGGCTAGCCCCACACTGCCATTTCCGATCCAACTCACCGTTCGCTGCGGGATTCTTTTCCCGAGAAGCCCGTTGAGCGCAGCCCCAAGCAAGGGTAAGACTGGGATGATCCACAAATGGTGCAGAATCATGGTTCGCAGCTCGCTACAACTTCAACAGGTTAACCCGCTCCACGTTTAGCGATTCGCGGTTCCGAAACACGAGCAAAATGATCGCCAGGCCGACTGCTGCCTCTGCCGCCGCCACGACAATCACGAAAAAGACATAGATCTGTCCGCTCAGTTTTTCGAGGTAATGCGAAAATGCCACAAAGCTGAGGTTGACCGCGTTCAGCATCAGTTCAATGCACATAAAGATGGCAATCAGATTTCGCTTGAAGATGAATCCAACTACTCCGATCCCAAACAGAATCGCGCTCAACACCAGATAGTAGGAAACAGGTACCATTCGCTAAAGCTCCTTTTTCGTCAGAACCACGGCCCCCAGAATTGCTATCAAGATCAAAATCGACGTCAGCTCGAACGGCAGAACGTATTCCCGGAAGAGATCCCGCCCGATCAACTCCGTCCGTCCGATGAAATGGTTCGGGTCCACAAGCGCCCCTTCGGGTGTGGCTCGGTAAATCCAATAGGCCAACTCCCCGGTCAGGACGGTCCCCAGGGGCAGACCCACATATCGCGCCATCCGGCTCAGATTGGTGCGTTCCTCCTGACCGGCGTTGAGGAGCATGATGACAAAGACAAAGAGCACCATGATGGCCCCCGCATAGACAATGATCTGCACGGCCGCAATGAATTCCGCAGCAAGAAGCAGATAGAGCGCTGCCAGCGACACCATGACCACGATCAGTGATATGGCGCTGTGGATGGGCTGGCGTTGTAAGATCAGGCTGATGGCTGCCGTCACCGCCAGGCCGCCAAAAATCAGAAAAAGCGCCAGTTGTATGCTCATCTCAACTCGCCCGCAGGGCGATGATTAGGGATGTTACCAGCAAGTTTGCAATGGCCAGCGGCAGCAGAAACTTCCACCCGAAGGCCATCAACTGGTCGTAGCGAAAGCGCGGCAACGTACCTCGGATCCACACGTAGGCAAAGAGAAAGACAAAAACCTTGGCCAGAAACCACACCGTTGGCAGCACAGCTTGCAACCACGTCGGGCCGAAACTCGGCCCCAGCCATCCGCCAAAAAACAAAATCGTTGCTAAACAGGAGACCGTGACCATGTTCGAGTACTCGGCCATAAAGAACGCCGCAAACTTGAAGCTGCTGTATTCAGTGTGAAACCCCCCCACTAGCTCGGTCTCAGCTTCCGGTAAATCGAAGGGCAACCGGTTCGTCTCAGCGATTGCCGCGATGATGTAACCGGCAAAGCCCACCAACTGGGGGAACACGTACCACCTGGGGATGAACCCCAGCCATGTCCCCGACTGTGACTCTACAATACTTCGCAGGTTTAAGCTTCCTGCGACCAGCAGGACCCCAATCACTGAAAAACTCATCGCCAACTCGTAGCTTAGCATTTGCGCTGAACTGCGCAGCCCGCCCAGCAAGGGGTACTTGCTATTGGAAGACCATCCTGCCAGCGCGACCCCGTACACCCCGAGCGAGGTAATCGCAAATAGAGCGAGGACCCCGATGCTCAAGTCAGCGATCACGAGTGGGCTGCGTTGTCCCAAAACGGAGATCGTCCCTGGGCCAAACGGGATCAGAGCAATGGAAACAACTGCCAATGCGAGGCTCAGAAAGGGCGCCAGGTAGTACACGAATCGATCCACTCCGGCTGGCGTCATGTCCTCTTTGAACAGGAACTTGAGAGCATCGGCGATGGGTTGAAGCAATCCGTGTGGCCCCACGCGGTAAGGGCCCCAGCGCGACTGGATATGTGCCACCAGCTTTCGTTCAAACCATGCCATGTAGCCGACCACCATCAGCAGCATGAGCAGCAATGCCGCGCTCTTGAGCAGACCGGCAAAAAGGACGGGATGGGTTTCGAGCCAGCTCATTATTTTGAAACCTGCGCCTCGGGGAGAGACTGAATGATCTCGCAGTATTCGCCGAGCGTTCCCGATGTGAACAGCGTGTCATTCGCAGAAAAGACGCCGTTCGCGGCGATCCTGCGCCCGGAGTCGGAAATCTTGGGCGTCGTCTTGCACGCCTGCCCAACCAACACTCCCTCTGTTGAAACGCCGTACCCGGGCACCGTAACGCGAATTTCTTCCCAGGCTGACTCAGGCGATCTCAACTTCAATTCTCCGCCCATGAGTTGCGCCAGAATTCGAATGATGTCGAAATCCGTGCGGACGCTGGCATGATGAATCGCCCGCCTGACCGGTTGCACTTCTCCGTAGGTGTTCGTCACCGTCCCATCCTTCTCGTACAAGCTTGCCGCGGGAAAAACAGCGTCGGCATCCTGGGCCGTTGCCGTCAAGAAAAGATCTTGTACCACCACCAGCTCAAAGGCATTGCGCCAGCCCGCCGGAAGCCTCAACTCTTTCGCCGGATCCGACCCGACAACGTGAAGTGCCCGAATCTTTCCCCTGCTTCTGAACATCTCTCGCAATGTCATCCCCGGCTCGTTCGTGCGAACGTACCCTGGCAAAAACTCCGGCAGGGCGCCCATGTCGCTTGCGCCCCGGGAATTGACGTAGTCCCCCAGGGCGGCGATTTTGGCCATCCTGCCGCCGGCGGTGGCGAACGCCACCAGGTCGTAGATGCTCTCGCCTGTCACCTCCGACCCGAAAGCCACGGCCATCTCGGGTGCCGCGGCAAGCTGCGTCTTGAGGTCATCGAGCTGGGTTGCCACATCACGGGGCAGGGAAGACTTTCCCCTCAGCAGGTGTCCGATGGCCTGATCCATCTCGCCTTCGGGTATGACCACCATCTGCCGAGCCTGTCGCTTTAGCTTGATCTCCTGGAAGCCGAGGATGAAGAGCCGCGCCCCCATCCGTCGCACCGCTTGCCGGAGGTTGTACGCCAGAAGAGGATGCTGTTGCGTCGGATCATTTCCGATCAGCAAGAGGGTCCGCGCCTCTGCAAAATCGGCGCAGCGAGCGAACGACGCCCCGGCGCTTTGGGAAACGCCCGCCACAAGGCCGCCGTAGTCAGCGCTCCGGACATGGTCTATGTGAGGTGTACCGAGAACCTGGCGGGCATAACGCTGCAACAAGTAGCATTCTTCGTTCGTATTGCGGCTCGAGCCGGCCACCCCGATGGCCTCGCGCCCGTATTCTTTCCGGATTCCTTTGAGCCGGGCCGCCACCCATTCGAACGCCTCCTCCCAGCTCGCTGGTTGCAGCCTGCCGTCGCGCCGGATCAAAGGTTGTCGGAGGCGAGCTTTGCTTTCGGTAAAGTCGAACCCAAATCGGCCCTTTGCGCAAAGGAACTCGCCGTTGACGCCGCTTCGATCGCGGTTGTTTGCACGGACAATACTATCTGCCCGCACGCCGAGCGTGGTCTTGCACCCATCGCCGCAATGGGTGCAGATCGTGCCCACATAGCGCAGCTCCCACGGGCGAGTCTTGTAGCGATACGTCCCGCTCGTCAGGGCACCCACCGGGCAGATGTCAATGCACATCCCGCATTCCTCGCAATCGAGCCGTTCGCCCTGATTGGGCAATATGACGGAATAGGCGCCCCGCTCGCCTACTCCCAGCGCCTTGACGTCCATCGCTTCGTCGCAAACGCGCACGCAGCGGAAACAGAGAATACAACGGGGAGCGTCAAAGTACACCAGTGGGGAAAACTTCTGCTCCGGAATGTGAATCTTCTCTTCCACGAAGCGGCTGCTTGCAAGTCCATAGCGAACCGTCATGTCTTGCAATTCGCACTCGCCCCCCTTGTCGCACACCGGACAGTCGAGCGGGTGGTTCGTCAGCAGAAACTCGACCATTGACTTTCGCGCTTCAACCACCTGTCGCGTCTGAGTCCGCACCACCATCCCTTCCTGGGCAACAAGCGTGCAGGCAGTTTGTAGTTTCGGAACTTTTTCCACCTCAACCAGACACATCCGGCAGGCACCCTGCAAAGAAAGCCCTGGATAATAGCAGAAAGAAGGAATCGAAATCCCCAGGGCTTTCGCTGCCTCGATCACAAGGCTGCCCGCACCCACGCTGACTTTCTGCTCGTCGATGGTAACGGTCACTTGATCTGCCATGGCAATCTACCGGTTCGCAGCAGCCAGCTCCCGAGCGACAAAAGGACATCTGCCATTCAGGTGCGCTTCGAATTCACCCCTGAATTTTTCCACGATGCTGATCGTCGGCATCGCCGCCGCGTCGCCGAAAGGGCAAAAGGTTCTGCCCAGCATGTTCCTTGAGAGTTCGCCGATCAGTGGAATATCCTCGCGTCGCCCAAGGCCGCCGTGAAAACGGTCAAGCATTTTCTTCAGCCACGCCGTCCCTTCCCGGCAAGGGATGCACCAGCCGCACGATTCATGCGCATAAAATTGCATAATCCGTCTCGCCACTTCGACCATGCAGGTCTCTTCGTCCATCACGACCACTGCCCCCGACCCCAACATGGAGCCCGCTTTCGCCACCGAGTCGAAGTCCAAGGGCGTGTCAAGTTGGCTCGCCGTCAGCACCGGCGTGGACGACCCGCCGGGGATCACTGCCTTCACCTTTCTGCCTTTCCAGCACCCGCCGCCAACCTCTTCGATGAGTCGCCGCAGCGGAAAGCCCATGGGCAACTCGTATACACCCGGCTTGTTCACATGCCCGGAAAGCACAAACATGCGGGTCCCGCCGTTTTTCGGCGTCCCCAGCGAGGCGTACCATTCCCCGCCTTGCCGGATGATTGCCGGCACCGATGAAAGCGTCTCCACATTGTTGATCACAGTCGGGCAGCCATACAGCCCCACCACTGCCGGGAAAGGTGGCCGGATACGCGGGTAACCGCGCTTTCCCTCAAGCGATTCCATCAGCGCTGATTCTTCCCCACACTCGTATGCTCCGGCTCCGGTGTGCGTCCAGAGATCAAAATCGAAGCCGGTGCCCATCAAGTTCTTTCCCAGGTAGCCGTGGTCGTAAGCTTCCTCGACGGCTCGGTCGAGGATATTCATCACGTAGCGATACTCGCCGCGAATATAGATGTAGCCCTGATGCGCCCCCACCGCCACCCCAGCAATAACTATCCCTTCGATCAATTGGTGCGGATCCATTTCCATGAGCGGCCTGTCCTTGCATGTGCCCGGCTCGCTTTCATCGGCGTTGGCGATCACGTACTTTGGCTTCTTCGTATCTTTCGGCACAAAGCTCCACTTCATGCCCGCTGAAAACCCCGCTCCACCTCGTCCGCGAAGTGCAGACCTTTTCACCTCTTCGATCACCTGCTCGGGTGTCATCTGCTTTAGGGCCTTCTCGAGACCCTTGTAGCCATCGTTCTGCAAATAGGTGTCAATGCTCGCAGAGTTGGGCAACCCGAACCGCCGGCTGATGACGGGGACTTCGGAAGGGTGACGCTGAGGGCGCAGCGTGCCGCTGGTGATCTTCGTTGGTTTTGGATCTTTTCCCGCGCGCAGCTTGTCTAGGATCTCTTCCACCCGCGTCGTGCTTAGATTTTCGTAGTAGTCGTAATTCACCTGCATGGCCGGAGCTCCGCTGCAAGCCCCTATACATTCCACTTCCTCTAGGGAAAACAGCCCATCGGCGGTCGTTTGCCTGTGACCGATTCCCAGTCGCTTCTTGGCGCGTTCAAAAATCTCATTCCCCCCGCGCAACATGCAGGAGATGTTTGTGCAAACCTGAAAGTGGTACTTGCCGCAAGGCTTTCGACGCAGCATGGAATAATAGGAAAGCGTTTCCGCGACCTCCAGTTCTCGCAGGTCAAGGCGCTTGGCGATTTCCGCAATGAGTTCGTCGGAGATCTGTCCCGTCTCGTCTTGGGCGAAAAGGAGCATCGGGATGAGCGCCGACCTCTTCCGCGGGTAGCGCCTCAGCAGCTCCGCAAACTTCGTTTCGAGTTTTTCTGAAAGCTGCATCATCTAGCGGTCGATTTCTCCCAGAACGATGTCAATGGAACCGATGCACGCCACCGCATCGGCAATCAGCCGTCCCTCTATCATCCGTGGCAGTGCCGCTAGGTTCGAGAACGAGGGGGCTCTCACTTTCACCCGCAACGGTTTGGCGCTGCCGTCACTCGCCACGTAAAACCCAAGCTGCCCTCTTGGCGATTCGATGGCTTGGTACACCTCCCCCGGCGGGGGAGTGAATCCCTCTGCCACAATCTTGAAGTGATAGATCAGCGCCTCCATCTCCGTCTTCATCTGCTCGCGCTCCGGAAGAACGATTCCCGGGGCATCTGCTCGCACTGGCCCCTCGGGCAACCCTTCCGCGGCTTGGCGGACAATTCTGAGCGACTCCCTCATCTCCGCCACTCGCACGAGGTATCGAGCATAGACATCGCCTGCCGTTTGGGTTGGCACAACAAACGCAAACTTGTCGTAACCGCTGTACGGGTTGCTCTTGCGCAGATCCCAGCCGACGCCTGATGCGCGCAGCGTCGGACCGGAAACTCCCATCGCCAGCGCGTCCTCACCGCTCAGAACCCCCACGCCTTTCGTTCGGCCCAGCCAGATCTTGTTCTTGGTCAACAGCTCTTCATACTCGTCAATCCGCCCGGGCATCAAGTCCACTAAAGCCTCGACTCTCTTCAGAAACGTTGGCGGCGGCTCAAGCGCCAGTCCTCCAATCCGAAAGTAACTCGTCATCATTCGCTGTCCGGAGACCAGTTCAAAGATCTTCAAGATCTCTTCCCGTTCCCGGAAACAGTAGAGAAGCACCGACATCGCGCCGATATCGATGGCATGCGTACCCAGCCAGACCAGGTGGCTGGCAATGCGCGTCAGTTCGGTCAACAGCACGCGAAGGATCTGCGCTCGCGGTGGCGCCTCAATTCCCAAAAGCTTTTCCACCGCCAGGCAATAGCAAAGGTTGTTGGACAGCGGCGCCAGATAATCCAGCCGGTCGGTCAGCGTGATGGCCTGCGAGTAGGTCTTCGCTTCGCAAGATTTTTCGATTCCCGTATGAAGGTAGCCGATGTCCGGATAGGCTCGAACCACTGTCTCGCCGTCCAATTCCAAAAGCACCCGCAGGACACCGTGAGTGGACGGGTGCTGGGGTCCCATGTTGAGCACCATGGTTTCGCCTGCCCCGGCCAAAGTGTGAATCGGGTGCCCCATTTAGCGGAATCCTTCCGTCGGATAGTCACGCCGCAGCGGATGTCCCTGCCAATCTTCTGGCATCAGGATTCGGCGCAAATCCGGATGCCCGGCAAACCGGATCCCGAATAGGTCAAACGTCTCGCGCTCATGCCAGTTGGCACCGGGCCAGACGGGAGTGACCGACTCGAGCGTGGGCGTTTCACTGCCCACCCGTGCCTTGACACGTAGCCATTGCCGAAGCAGCAGGGAATAGAGGTGATAATTAACTTCGAAGCGCGGTTCCACAGGGTGGCGGTCCACTGCTGTCACATCGGCCAGATACCGGAACTGCAGTTCCTCATCCTGGCAGAGAAATTCGGCAACGCGTCGAATTGCCCCGCCTTGCACTTCTATCGTTAACTCATCGCGGAAGAGTTCGGCTCCCACAACGCTGGCAGGATCAAACGCGGCTAACTTGCGGATAATGAGATTGCTTTCTAGTTCGGCCCGGATTGTCATGCTTGTAAAGGAAGCCCGCGCGGATTTCCATCACTGGTTCCAGTCCAGGGCACCCTTCTTCCAACTGTAAACAAAACCGGCGAGAATGATCGCAATGTACAGAAACATCTCAGCAAAACCAAACATTTTCAGCTCGCGATAGACCACCGCCCAGGGATAGAGAAATACCGCTTCCACGTCGAACAGGATGAATAGCATAGCCACAAGGTAGAACTTCACCGAAAACCTTTCCCGCGCTGTCCCTAGCGGCGTCATCCCGCACTCATAAGGTGACATCTTCGCCAGATTCCGACGATGGGTCCCAACCAACCCGGAAATCAGGATGATCCCTCCGGCGAGAGCAGCGGCAAGCAGTAGATGAATTAGCAGGGGTGCATAAGCATCGAGGTAGTTGTTAGCCATGACGATGCATTGTATACTTCGTGAAGCGAGCGAGTCTCAAAAGTTGACTATATCGCGCTACTTGTCTTTGTCAAGGTCTTTCCCGCCGGCCGGCAGAGGGAATCGTGGAGCAAGAGTCGCCTCGGTCTGGGATCTTCGGATTCAATACGACTGTTAGAGTCGGCGACATCACCTACCACGTGCAGACCGAGGATCACGGGCCCCATCACCCTTTTGTGGACACGGTGGTCTATCTGGGTGGGCGTGTCCTGGCAAAGAGGGTGGAGTCCTACGGCCATCTCCTCGGAACTCCCAGTTTTTCTGCCGATCATATTGGCCGTTTGCTTGAAGCCCAGCACCGCGCTGTCATCGAGGCCATTCGCGCTGGCGCGATTGCAGCGGCTCTTGCTCCTCCCACCGGAATTCAGATTTTGCTTCTCAATCCTGCTAGCTGCCTTCGGACTGCTGAGGCGTTGTTTCAAATCGAGGTCAAGGGCCGTCCTGCTGGACAATCGCTGGCAAACGTCCGCGTAGAGGTGAGCTTACACTCAGCCGGCTCTCCCCCCGTCCAAGTCCAGGGCACCACCAACGGTGGCGGCCGGATTGATTTTCGTCTCCCGCTTCCCTCCCTCTCGGCTGGCCGGGCGGAACTCCGCATCCGGGCAGCTTCGGGCACGCTCACCGATGAGGTGCGCTACACTGTCCGGCGAAAAGAATAGGGAAGGGGCAATGAAACTCACAGTCAATGGTCAACAGAGTGAGTTGCCGGACGGGTGGACCTTGTTCACCCTTCTTGAACACCTCAGCCTGTCGCCCGACCGTATCGCCATCGAGCGCAACCGCCAAATCATTCCTCGAGAACGGTGGGCGGAAGTCTTTCTTGCCGAAAACGATTCCTTGGAGATTGTTCAGTTCGTTGGTGGCGGAGAGATGCAGCTCTACACGTACCTGATCAGGTGGCCCAGCTTCTCTTTCTTGGTACGCAGGTAGGATTGCGTCATCTGCGAAGGTTTCGTCTCGCAGGGGATTCGCCGTATTACTTCGATTCCGTTCTCTTCGAGTTGTCTCACCTTCTCCGGATTGTTTGACAGCAATTCGACACGGCCAATGTTCATTAATTTCAGGATCGCTGCCGGCAGTCGGTAGTCTCGGTGATCGGCACCGAACCCAAGCTTCCGATTCGCTTCCACCGTGTCCATCCCGCGGTCTTGGAGTTGATAGGCCATGAGTTTGTTCATCAGGCCGATGCCGCGGCCTTCCTGGGGCAAATAAATCAACAGCCCCTCTCTCCGCCGGGCGATTCGCCGCAGGGCGAGTTCCAGTTGCCCCCGGCAATCGCATCGCTGCGAACCAAAAACGTCGCCGGTGAGGCACTGCGAATGGATGCGAACCAGAGTTGCTCGCGCGGCCTTGGGTCGCCCCATCTGCAACACCACCGCCGCGTCCTTGTTTTCGCCAGCTGCTATACCCAGAATCGAAAACGTTCCAAAACGGGTGGGCAGCCGCGTCCGGGCAGCGATCCTTAGTTTTCCCGCCGTCTTCACTCTTTTGCGCATAACCAAAACCCTTCATTATAGAAGCACTGCCTCGCCTCCACAAGCAGAGCAGCTACTTTACAAAGGGCTGCGGATTCGCTAGCTTTGTCTCCGGTTTCGGAAACGGAAGGGCGCTTGCTCGGCTCAAAGGATTTCATTTTCATTCTCCTTTTGAAGGTCGGCGTAACCGGCTCGCTTGCCGCCTTGCTCGTCCGTTCCGGCTTGTTCAAGCGCCTCCTCTTCCAGGCGGAGCGCCCCCTTACCCAAAAGTTGAAGCTGGTGTTATTTCTAGGTGCGCCTTTGACTCTGGGTGTCTTGACGCGTGTATTGGTCGGATACGCTTTTGCTGACCTCGCCCTCGAAGGTTCTCTCCTTTTGGGTTTGCTCGGCGGTCGCTTCGCGGGCGTCGCAGCAGCTCTGCTAATCACCTTCCCGGCGTTCTTTCGCAATGAGTGGTTCCTGGTGGCCTTGTGCGTCCTGGCCGGCTTGCTCGGCGGACTCATCCGAGACATCTTTCCCAACAAAGATGAGGTTTGGGGCTTTGGTCCCTTCATTTACATTGGGTTCCCTCGATGGCTGCGGAGGCTTTTCCGCGAGCGGCGAGGTGATTGGCAGATGCTTCCCCTGGCTGCGTGTGTTTCACTTGATCTGGCCCGATTGGCGCTGGGCCGGATGTATCCACACTCGATATTCTATTTGGACGTTCACCGCCAAGAACTGCTCGTTATCTTGTTTCTTTCGACCATTGCCGCCGTCGCCTTGCCCATCAAGATCTGGAACAACACCCGCATTGAAATGAAGCTGGAAGAGCGGGAGCGCCTCCTTTTGAAGGCCCGCATGGACGCCCTCTCCAGCCAGATCAATCCTCATTTCCTTTTCAACACTCTGAACACAGTTGCCTCGTTGATTCGTTTTGAGCCGGACACGGCCCGTGTCGTCCTCATCAAGCTGTCAAATATTCTCCGGCAGCTCCTCAAAAAACAAGATAACTTCGTGCCGCTCCGCGACGAACTTGCCTTCATTGACGACTATCTGGACATCGAGGTCGTGCGCTTCGGCCACGACAAACTTCACATTGTCAAAGAGGTGGACGAGCAGACCCTCGACGCCATCATACCGAGCATGCTTCTTCAACCCATCGTGGAGAATTCCATCAAGCACGGCCTCAGCCCGCGCCTCGAGGGCGGCGTCATTCACATCCGTACCGCCCGGCTGAATGGCCGCGTCGTTATCGAGGTGCGGGATAATGGGATTGGAATTTCGGAAGATCGGATTTCTCAGATTTACCACACTGGGATTGGCATCAGCAACGTCATGGAACGCTTGCGAGTCCTCTATGGGGAAGACTTCGTCTTGCAGATCAACAGCAAGCTCGGCGAAGGGGTTTCCGTCCGCATTGAGGTTCCCGAACTCATCACCACATCGCGGAGCTAGTCTTGTTCCAACTGTCTGCCACGAAGAGTCCTACCTTGCGCCGACGTTGCCTGGGAGCTCTTTCCTTCCACCCTCTCAGCTCCCTCAAATGGGAGAGGCACTAGGCTATTTCCAAGACCTTGCCATAGTATTCTTCATATTGGGGAATAATCTTGGTGGAACAGTACTTGGCCTGCGCGTTTTTGCGGGCGAGCCGACCCATCTCGCGACGCCGTTCCTCGTCCGATAGAATTTCCAAGGCACGCCTGGCTGCACCGGCAACGTCCCGGGGCTCCACCAGATAACCATCCACCCCGTCGGTCACCACATCCGGGACTCCCCCTACGTTGGTGGCTATCACGGGAACCTCGCACGCCATCGCCTCAAGCGCTGCCAGGCCGAACGACTCCTGGTCGCTCGGAAGCAAAAAAAGGTCTGCTACACCCAGTTTGTCCGTTACCGTTTCTTGCTTGCCGAGGAAAATTACGTCGCTCGCAACAGAGTTTTTCTTCGCCAGCCACTCCGCCGTCCCACGGTCCGGGCCATCGCCGATCATCACCAGCCTGGCGGGCAACTTCCGGCGAATCTGCGTAAAAATCTCAATCACGTCGCTGACTCGCTTAACCGGCCGGAAATTCGACAGGTGCATAACGATCTTTTCGCCCTGCGGCGCGTACTCGCTGCGGGCTTTCACATCTTCGCTTCGTTTGTAACTCTCGCAATTTACGAAATTCGCGATCACTTCGATCGGTCGCTTGATGTCGAATTCTTTCCGCGTGACTTCGCGCAGGTAGGGAGAAATGGCAGTGACTCCATCGCTTTGTTCGATGGCGAAGCGGGTGATGGGCAAGTAGGAGCGATCGCTGCCCACCAGCGTGATGTCCGTCCCATGCAACGTGGTGATGAACGGCAGCTTGCGTGGCTGCAACATCGCCCGTGCCAATAGCGCGCTCACCGAGTGGGGGATGGCGTAATGGACGTGCAGCAGATCTAAATTTGCCCCGGCCGCCACCTCTGCCATTTTTACGGCAAGCGCGAGCGCATAGGGTGGATGCTCAAACAGCGGATACGTCGTCATTTCCACTTCATGGAAATGAATCAACTCCCTTCCCCCGGTCAACCGAATCGGCAGCGCGTAACTGATAAAGTGGATTTCATGGCCGCGCGCTGCTAGTTCCATGCCCAGTTCGGCGGCCACCACTCCGCTGCCACCGTAGGTCGGATAGCAGGTTATGCCAATTCTCATGATCCTCTCCACTCTACCAACCCTCTACCCGGCTTACAAGCTGCCTTGCCGGGCCAGCTTCTTGGTGGTACATTCGCACGCTTTCTCCATTGGATGCGCCCTCGGTGAACAGGATTGCAATGGGGTTGGGCGGGAAGGTTGCTCTGGTTACCGGTGCTGGCCGGGGAATTGGCCGGGCCTGTGCTTTGCGCTTGGCCGGGGATGGTGCCAAAGTGGTTGCGGCTGGCCGGCAACCCGGTCCGTTGCTGCAGACTGTCCAGCAGATAACCGCCCGCGGCGGACAAGGTAAGGCGATTCCGGCCGATGTTTCCTCGTCGAAAGACGTGGCCAGGCTTTTTGTGGAATTGGAGCGATCCTTTGGCAGGCTGGATATCGTGGTCAACAACGCCGGTGTTCATCTTGTTGCTGACGTAGAACGAACCACCGAGCAAGACTGGGATCGCGTGCTGGGCGTCAACCTAAAGGGTACTTATCTCGTCTCCCGGGCAGCCATCCCGCTCCTGAGGCGATCAGGCGGTGGATCCCTTATCAACCTTGGTTCGATTCTCAGTATCGTTGGGATGAAGGAACGCGCCGC
This sequence comes from Candidatus Acidiferrales bacterium, assembly GCA_036514995.1. Classification (NCBI taxonomy): domain Bacteria; kingdom Pseudomonadati; phylum Acidobacteriota; class Terriglobia; order Candidatus Acidiferrales; species Candidatus Acidiferrales bacterium. Next base: position 44,520 of record DATBWB010000166.1, on the reverse strand, counting down.
CTATTGTGCATCCAAGGGTGGCGTGCACCTTTTGAGCAAGGCCATGGCCCTTGATCTCGCCCCTGACAACATTCGCGTCAACTGCGTTTGTCCCGGCGCCGTGCTGACAGAAATGATGGAAGGAATCCTGGGCGCGGCTCCTGACCCAACTGTAGCCCTGCAATCTCGGCTGGCTCAGATACCGTTGGGCCGGATGGGATCCCCCGAAGAAGTAGCCGCCTTGGTTGGCTACTTGGCGTCGGATGAAGCCGCTTGGCTGACCGGCGCAGCCATTCCCCTGGACGGCGGTGTCACTGCCTATTAAACCATGGCGAAACGTCGAGCGAGAGTTTCTGTCAAAAAGATCTGGACACGACAGCAGCGCCGGGTTCTCGAGCGAGTTCTAGGCCGTGTGGGCATTTTGCGCTTCTTGGGCCTGAGCGTCATCCGCGTTGAGCCTGGCCGCGCCATCGTGGAATTGGGCGTTCAGCCGCGATTTCTTCACATGCAAGGGTTCTTGCACGGCGGCATCATTGCCACCGTCGCGGACACTACCGCCGCCCTGGCCCTGATTCCCATGCTTCCGCGTCGCACTCGTATGGCCACCGTCGAGATGAAAATCAATTTTCTTGAGCGCGTTCACGCCGGTCGTATCCGCGTGGTGGCATGGATTGTCCGCAAAGGAAAAAGCCTCGCCGTCGGCGAGGCTGACGTCAAGGACCTGAAGGGCCGGCTTCTGGCAAAAAGTCTTATGACCTATTCGTTTTCGCCGCCCCGGTAATACCCTGGCTGGCTGCTGAAAAAGCCGCACCCCCCGACAGATCGGGACAGGAAGATTCGGGACTGCACGCCATGGTTGGTTGCCCCCGCCTCAGCGGGGCCCCTTCCGCCCGTTTTGCCAAAGCTCCGTGACTACGCGAGGGGTTCTTTGACCACCCTGCTGGTTCGCTACAGCGTTGGTTGCGCTTCTGAATCTGCTTCTTCGTGTTCGCCGCGGCCTTCCCCTTCTTTGTAAAGGTACTTGATATTCGATTTGTAGAGCAGCAGATTGGGCTCGCCCGTGCGATTCACTTTGATGCAGTTCTTGTCATACCATTCGATTACGCCGCGAATCGTCTCACCGTCGGCGAGCACGATGACCATCGGCGTCCGTGCCTGCATCTGCTTGACATAGTAAAAGTTCTCCGCGTTAGTCTGCTCCGGTGGAGCCGGTTTCCTCCGTGGCTCCCCGCGCTCTCCCATGTAACGGGGCCCAAGCGGCCCTTTCGGTTCCATCATTGGTGGCCGCGGTGGCCGCGTGAATCTTCGATTGACCATCGTTTCATACCTCACACTTTCTGACGGCGGATCGGCCTCTGCCTTGGGATTGGATGCGTTTATCCGCCTCCTGAGCTTCCGCGTCCGAACCGCCCTGGTGCTCTCCTGCTTGCCGGCAATTCCCAGCCTAGCAAGCTGCTTGAAAATGCGCGGCGGCGACCCCCAACCTTTGGGAGGCGGGGTTGAACTGGCCGCGCCTACGCGGGGCCAACCAACAACTGCGTACCCCTGGGATTGGTAGGACTCCTGCCATCGCGAATTCGCGCCTTTCTCAGCGCCCGGCTAGCGTAGTGCTGGCGGCCTCGAGCGCCAAGCGCCGATTAACGTTCCGCCGCAGCCAGCGATCTATCTCATCCAAGCGTTTGACGGCACGCTCGATCCAGGCGAGATCAATCTTTGCAGCAAACCGCTCCAACTCGGCCCCTAAGTCTAGATTCCGCAGGCATGCCTCTGACCGCCCCAACTTGAGGTGTAACAGATCGTTGACCAAACTATAGAGCATTCCGAGCAGATTTTCAAACGGTTCTTGCTCCCCCTTCAAAAGGTTATCAGTGATTTCAAACAGGCTGCTGTACGGACCCCTTTCCAAAGCAAGCTGGAGATACCCAAACAGTTGTCGGCGTAGCCGCCTGGATTCTTCTAAGTCAAGCGTCAGGGCGGTTCCGAGACTTCCCGCGGAGAGGTGAGCCAATATCTCGCGGTCGGCCGCCTTCCGTTTTGTGTTTCTTGCCAGATAGTCTTGGATCTCCTCGCTTCGTAGCGGCGAAAGCCGAAATCCCACGCATCGTGAACGCACCGTGTCCGGTAACTTGTTCGGTCGAGTCGTGACCAGTATCAGCGTGGCGCTCTCCGGCGGTTCTTCGAGGACTTTTAGGAGCAGGTCGCTGTAATCCCTTCTGAGTTTCTCTGCTTCGTCGAAGATGAAAAAACGCCTCCCCCCAACCGAGGGGCGAAAATAGGCCGTGCGTCTCACTTCGCGCATTTGGGCGGCACGGATGAAATTGGGATCGGGCAGCAAGACCCACACGTCAGGATGCGGCTGCACAATCAGCGGAATTTCCTCCGGGTCGCTTCTCCCCCGGCTCATACGAGCTTTTGCTGCCAGCTCGGCGAGTGGCGGGGCTCCCTCAAGAGTTCTGCACGACGAGCATTCACCGCAACTGTCCGCCTGCCTTGCTTGACAATTGGCTGCCTGCACAAACGCCATGGCTAGCGTGAACTTCCCCACGCCCCGCGGCCCGCTGAAAAGCATGGCCGGTGGAATCTTCGATCGCTCCACCAGCCGCATCAGCGCCGACTTGACGCTTGCATTGCCAGCAATCTCACAGATCTTCACAACACCGACCTTTTGTGCAACTTGGGGCCCAGGAGTGCTTCCACGAACGGCACAATCTGCTGATGAATTTCCTCGATCGTCCCTTCGCCGGGCACCAGCTTGATTCTTGACGGATACTTGCTGGCCAGCGTGCGGTAACCGCGGCGTACTCGCCGATAAAAAGCTTCTGTCTCTTGTTCGAAACGGCTCTCTTTCACTTCGGCGCGATCCTCTCGCTCTCTTGCTCGTCTCACACTCGTCTTCGGATGAATATCGATGATCAAGGTCAGGTCGGGCTGTTGGTTCCCGCATACTCGGCGATGAATCGTCTCGATGAATGGCACCGGAATGCCGCGCCCGTATCCCTGGTAGGCCACTGATGCGTCGGTGAACCGATCGCACAAGACCACTTTGCCCTCGGTAAGTGCCGGTCGGATAACTCGCTCGAGGTTGTCTACGCGCGAAGCAAACATGAGCAGTAGCTCGCTATAGGCATTCATCCCGGTCTGTGAGGGCCGTAACAAGACAGCCCGGATTTGTTCACCCACGGGTGTCCCGCCAGGCTCTCTTGTGATTACATAGGGAACCCGCTTTTGTCCCAGCCAATCCGCCACCAACCCCATTTGGGTGGTTTTACCGCTGCCGTCAATTCCTTCAAAGGTGATGAACTTTCCGCGTTTCAAAGACATTTGGGTGGGGCTTTGGCCCGCTATCATACTCGGCCCCTCCGGGGTCTGCAACCGGATGCCACGAGCAAAAGGTTCCGTCCACTCCAGACCCGGACAAGCGTCCCCCACGCTCGTGCTAGAATCCAATTTCCGGCCCGCCCCGGTGAGCATGTCTGAACTCATTGCCAACCTCTCCCGCGTGCGCGAGCGCATGGCCCGTGCTGCTGCCCGTTCGGGCCGATTGGCTGATTCCATAACCCTGGTGGCCATCACCAAAACAGTTACGATCGACCAAATTCGCGAGGCCTATCTTTGTGGCGTGCGTCACTTCGGCGAAAATCGCGTGCAGGAAGCAGCAGCCAAGATTCCCCAGCTCAGTGATCTGGCGGTAACTTGGCATCTGGTCGGGCATCTCCAGTCCAACAAGGCGAAGAGGGCCGCAGCCCTTTTCCAGGCAGTGGATTCCTTGGACAGCATTCACGCAGCCGAGAAACTCCATGCCGCCCTGCCCGAGGGTCGCCTCCTGCCGGTCCTTGTTGAGGTGCACCTGGGCGGTGAGGAAACGAAATCAGGCATTGAGACAGCCGCGCTTTTTCCCCTACTCGAGCAACTTTCCAAACTTTCGCGTCTCTCCGTGCGAGGCTTGATGACCCTGCCGCCCTATTGCCGGAATCCGGAGGAGGTTCGCCCCTACTTCCGGAAGCTGCGGGAGTTGGCAGCAAGCGTCGCCGCGGCCAATTTCCCCGGTGTCGCCATGCTACAGCTTTCCATGGGCATGAGCCATGACTTCGACATCGCCATCGAGGAGGGCGCCACCATGGTTCGCCTCGGTACTGCCATCTTCGGTCAAAGGCCCAAGTAGATGTCTCTCAAACTTTCTTCGCTTCCTCGCTCGGTTCGGTTTCAGGTTAAGATCCGGCCCCGCGCATCCCGCGATAAAGTTGTCGGGGAGTGGAACGGCATGGTCAAGCTTCGACTCAGTGCTCCGCCCGTCGAAGGGAGGGCCAATGCCGCCTGTTGCAAATTTCTTGCCCGGTGTTTGAAAGTCCCGCTTCAATCCGTTAAGATACTGGCCGGCGAACGGACGTCCATCAAGCTCGTCGAGATCAGCGGGGTGACGCCTGAGCAAGTTCGGGCGTTGCTTGAAGTCTGCGCCTAACGCGTGCTCTACACCGTTACTCTATCCATTACCGTGATAGCCCTGCTCGTCGTGGCTATTGAGCGGAGCCGTCTCCTTAGGACGCAATCCGATTTCATGGTCGCCGGTCGCCAGCTTTCCGCCACGGTGCTGGTGGCCACGCTCCTTTGTTCGTGGATCGGTTCGGGCAGCCTCTTTGGCGGCGCCGAAAACGCCTATCAAAACGGCCTTGCCTCCCTGTGGATGCCAGCGGGAGGATGGGCAGGCTTGCTGATCATCTACTTCGTTGCCGGCCGCGCCCGGAAATTCTCCCAATTTACCGTCCCCGAACTCCTTGAGACCCGCTACCACCCGCTCGCCCGCGTCCTGGGCACCATCGCCATCGTCATCTCATTTACGGTGATCACTAGCTACCAGTTCAAGGGTGGCGGCAACGTCCTCCATCTCACCTTCGGTATCCCGATCGAAACCGGGATGATCATCGTTGCCGGTTTTGTGATTGCCTTTACCGCGCTGGCTGGAATGTCTTCGGTAGCCTATGTGGATCTGCTCATTGGATTCCTGGCCACCTTCGGAACGATCCTGGCGCTGCCCTTTCTCATCCACACTGCCGGCGGCTGGGAAAACGTCCGCAGTCACTTGCCCGCCGATCATTTTGAGGTTTTCGGGCATCTTTCCTACTTGCAGGCTATCGGCTTCTTCTTGCCCACGTTCACCCTGATGTTGGGCAACCAGAATACCTACCAGAAGTTTTTCTCCGCGCGCTCCGAGCGCGACGCCCGTATCTCGGTTGTGGGGTGGATCATCGGAACGGTCGTCCTGGAGACGGTTATCGTGCTCCTCGCTGTCGTCGGCAGCAGCATGTACCGCACCATTGAAGCTTGGACGACCATCCCCCACGCCGCTCGCTTCGGCGTGCCTTCTTTGGTCGGGGCCATCCTCTTGGCGGCTATCTTTGCCAAGGTCATCTCCACTGGCAACAATTACCTGTTTTCCCCGGCAAGCAACATCATCCACGATGTCTATCACCGCTTCGTTCGTCCGGCAGCCTCCGACCGGGAGATACTTATCGTTTCGCGCCTGACAGTGATTGCTCTCGGGTTGGTCGCGCTGAGCCTGGGTTACCGGCCATCGGTCCTGAAGTCAGCCTTTCTGGCCTATTCCATTTACGGTGCCGGGGTCACGCCGGTCATCCTTGCGGTCTTCTTTTGGAAGCGAGCAACCACTTCGGGTGCGCTTGCCTCCATTACCTCTGGCACCGTAATTTGTCTCATTTGGGATTTCCTGAGCCGGCGCCTCCTTTCAGAAGGTCAAGTGGCTTCCGGTTTCCTTGCGGGTTTGGTTTCCTCGCCGGGGATGCAGAAGCTTTGCCTTTTGGCCACCCAGCTTGAACCCATCATTCCGGCGCTTCCGGTCTCGCTCGCTGCTTTGGTCATAGTGAGTCTTCTCAGCCCGCGCCCGGTGGAATCCCAACTGAGACCCTTCTTTGGTGAAGCAGCCGCCGCTGCTGGCGACAAATGATGCCCATGCCGGAGATCGGGAATATCCAAAAGGAACTCCGCCAGGCCCATCTCGATGGCTGGCTCTTTTGCGACCACCATCATCGGGATCCCATCGCCTATCGCATCTTGGGGCTGGCCGAAAATCTGGCCACTCGACGTTGGTTCTACTTCATCCCTGCCAGAGGGCAACCGAAGAAGCTGGTTCACCGTATCGAATCAGGGATGCTCGATTCGCTCCCCGGGAAAAAGGCCGAATATTCGGCATGGCCCGAGCTGGCGGGCCGCCTTCGCGGCATCCTCGGTCGCGCAAAAACCGTTGCCATGCAGTACTCCCCCAACAACGCCATCCCGGTCGTCTCCCTGGTGGACGCTGGCACCCTGGAGCTTGTCCGCAGCTTTCGCAAAAAGGTTGTCAGTTCAGCCGATCTAGTCCAACTCTTTGAGGCCCGTTGGACGCCTCAGCAGCTCGATTCTCATCTTGCTGCCGGAGTTATCGTCGATGGCATCATGGCGGATGCGTTCAAGGAGATAGCCTTCGCTCTGGGCCAGGGCAGGGAACTAAATGAATTCGAGCTTCAGCAATGGATTCTTGACCGTTTTCACAAATCGAATCTGGAGACGGACGACCCGCCCATTGTTGCGGTCAACCGAAACAGCAGCAACCCTCACTACCAGCCGACCGCTCGACTCCACCTGCCCATTCGCCGCAACGATTTTGTCCTGCTGGACATCTGGGCGAAGCAGAAGCTCCCTCATGCTGTTTACTACGACATTACCTGGACCGGATTCGTAGGACGCGAGACAACTCCCCGTCACCGTCAGATCTTCGAAATCGTCAGAGAAGCGCGCGATCGGGCGGTGGACTTCGTGCAAGAGTCTGTTTCTCGAGGCCGCCCCATCGCCGGCTGGCAAGTGGATGATGTATGCCGCCGCCACATCCGCCGAAAGGGCTTTGGCAAGTACTTTACTCATCGTACGGGCCACTCCATCGGTCGCGATGTTCACGGCAATGGTGCAAACATGGACAACTTTGAAACCCACGACACCCGGCGCATCCTGCCCGGGACGTGCTTTTCCATCGAACCTGGCATCTACTTGCCTGAATTCGGCATCCGCAGTGAAGTGGATGTCTATGTTGACGCTTCGGCTGCTCGCGTCACGGGGACAGTTCAGCAGCAACCTGTTCCCATACTGGCCCTGTAAGGAGGAGAATGGCGGAACCTTCAGTGAAGCGCCGCGGTAAGGCCCGGACTGAGGCCCCGGAAAATCTGACCCTTGCATTCTTCGCGCTCGTGGCCGGTTGGCTCGTGCCCGGCCTGGGGCACGTCCTGGTTCGGCGATGGGTTCGAGCGCTGGTTTTCTTCACCTCTGTCGCTGTCATGGCTCTTGGCGGCATGGCTATGAAGGGTCAGATCTTCCCCCCTTCTTTTCATGACATCTTTGACCTGGGCGGCTTCCTCGCTGATCTGGGAACCGGAATGTTTTACTTGGGCGCTGGCTTTCTCGGTTATGGAGCAGGTGACATTTCTCGTGCCACCGGCGACTACGGCACTCGGTTCATCGCCGGCGCCGGCCTCTTGAACCTGCTTTGCGTGCTGGATGCCTTTGATATCGCACGCAAGAGAAAGGCTTAGAATTTGATGGCCCTCGCGGATACCTGGCTTGCCTACGTCACCCACCTTCAGGCGATGGTTCTCTTCGCCCTGTTTATTTCCGTGGCCTTTGCCTTGCTAACAAAATCCAAGGGATCGGATCGCATCCGTTATGCGTTCTGGTCCTTCGTGGCTTTCATTGCCATTGCCATCCTGGTTGCTTGGATCGCCTTCTTCTTCCCTCGCTAGTCGTTTTAGCTTGGTGACCTCCAGCCCTTCTGCGGTGCCCGATCTTCGCATCCTCCTCTGGGATCCGGCAGTTGGCATCTGAGGGTCGTGGGAGAGTGGGGATTCCGGCCTCGGGGGTCTAAGCGTAGGCCTTCGAATGTCCTGGACCCGTGGGAGGTTCAGTCCGATCCCGGTGAGAGTCAAAAAAGAACCGGCAGGTGATTTCTAGGGAAAGCTGGAGCCGAGGGTCGGGCTCGAACCGACAACCTGCGGTTTACGAAACCGCTGCTCTGCCATTGAGCTACCTCGGCCCGCTTGAAGGATTTATAGCATCCGCCCTGAGAAAGTGTCAACGCGGGGCAACAGACGCATTCTGGGGCCAAAAAGTAAAAGCTCACCAACGTGAATTGGTGAGCTGAGGGGAGAGTAGCTCTGGTGGCAATGCGCGAAACCGCCAGAACCCTTCCTCACCTAAAAGTCTAGGCGAGCCGCTTTGACTAAGTCAAGCTGAAACTCCCAATTTTCACAGTTTTAATTACCCGGTTTTCTACAACTTACAGACATGTCCCGGCTTTCGCCCTCCCGCCGTCTCCATTCGGCCCCAAACTGTCCTGCCCACCAGACCACGCTATCCTACTCATCATAAAGGCTTTCTGTCTTCCTGGACAGTCCCAACTGGATGATTTCCATGTGCTCCGGTCGGTCAAAAAGCCGCCGTGGGAAGAAATGCTTCACCACGAGACGGAAACCTCCAAATCCTAGGCCCACCCCCAGCGTCATCAGCAGAATAATCCCAGTCAAGACGAAGATGGAATAGATCAGTTCGGTGATCGACGGCTCTTGGAGCTTGGTCTTGCGCTCGCTCCAGGTTACCTTGACTTCGTACCGGATAGCGTCGAGCAACTCTTGGGCGTACGCGGCAGAACTTGATTCCGTGACCAGGCCGAGAAGGGAACCGTTGCGCTTCGCATAGAGCAGAACGCCCTTACCTACCCCCTCCTTTGGATTCACTCGGAACCAGCGTGAAATTTCTGCCAGCTTGTTGTGGGCGATCTGCGGCGTCGGATACTCGATTATTAGAAGCGTAGCGTGGTCGCTGGCTCTGCGATATTCGGCCACCTCGGCTTCGGCTCCCATTTCAAACCCAATCCAATCGCCGGCCCCGAGCGATACAAAGCGGCCGAGCGCCATTGGCCCGAGCAGGTAGCATTCCGAACCACTTTCCAGTCCCTTTTCGGGCAAGCGGTTATGGAGTTGGGGGAAGGGTCTCCGGTCAGCCAACCTTCTGAGCGACTCCGCCAGGGGAGGCAGTTCGCGAACCTCTGCCGGCAATCCTCGGACTTCGATCAGGAGGTTTCCGACAAGGAAAAGGATGCGACCGCCCTCGGCGGCAGAGTGGTCTCCGATCCCCGCCGGTGCTGCTCGCGGCCCGCGAAAGTACGTGAAAGCCCCGAATGCCCCTGAGGGATCCTTGAAGTGCGTAAGGGTAACCGCGAGTGTCTGTCCTGCCCTGCCGTAGGTCTTCTGTTCGGTCCCCGTCGCGCCGTATTCAGCAAGGATTGTCCTTTCCCGCGTAACGGTGGTTCCCGTCGGGAATCTCTTTGAATCGCGCGCGGACCACGCCCCGAATTGCGTCGGCAAGACATCCGTCGCCCGGGCCGTTTTGACCCCCGACAACACCAGCAGGACAAGCACGGTCTTTAGCAACAATGCCTTTGAACTCAAGGGACAGAATCCTCCAGCGTACTCTGATTTTAGTCTCTTCTGGCCGTCTTGCCCAGCCCTCGGCGGTTGGAGACCCGCTTATGGTTCCAGGTCTCTTTAACTCCGAACGAGCCAAGCGGATATTGGTTGGCCGTAAGTCGCCTCCGAGAAGGGCTTTTCGGCAACTATTGGGTGGACGACCGGGCCACCGCCGGAAACTGACGGTTTCCGTTTTGACTGTTGAGGCTGCCTAGGTATTTGGCGAGTCCGGCATAGAGGGCCGCCGCCACCTTTTGCCGGTAGCTCGGCTCTTTGAGGAGCTTCTCGTCATGGGGATTGCTGAGAAAGGAAATCTCGCTCAGCACGGAGGGCATATTCGCGCCGATCAGGACCACAAACGGCGCCTGCTTGACACCCCGATTTCGCAGACGGCGATTCGATTTGGCCAGGTTGCTAAACGTCGCAGTCTGGAGGTCTTTCGCCAGTTCCTTGGACTCCTCCCGTTTCTCGTTCACTGCAATCCTCTTCACCAGGTCCTGAAGCTCATAGATGGACTTTTGTGATACGGCATTCTCTCGCGCCGCGACCTCGAGCGCATCCTTGGAATCGGTGAAGTTCAAGTAGTACGTCTCCACTCCTCGGGCGTCCTGATCGGGGCTGGAATTGGCGTGGAGCGACACAAATAGGTCAGCCTGGCTTTGATTGGCAACGGCAGTGCGATTTTCGAGCGGCACAAACGTATCCTCTTCCCGCGTCAGGACAACCTCGACTGCCGATTTCTTTTCGAGAAGCTTGCCCAGTCGCCGGCTAACATCCAACACTAGATCTTTTTCCATCAAACCGGTGGGCCCGACCGTGCCCGTGTCGTGTCCTCCGTGACCAGGGTCGATCACGATGCGGCCAATCTTCAAACCGAGCGTCCTGGTCAGCGAGCGATTTCCATCCGCGTTGGGCGCGGCTGGCTTAACCGGCTCAGGCAACTTGGCCGTCTCGGTTGCTTTCCGGGAGCCTGCCGTGCTGCTCGGCTGCTCGGCAGCCTTGGGCGACGATTTCCGTGCCATCGCTGCTCGTGCCGTTTCTCCTTTTCCATAGATGTCCACTACCAGCCGGAACGGGTTCGGCAAAGAAAACACGGAATAATTTTCCGCGTGGTTGACTTCCAAAACCACCCGGACCACTCCGATCTGGTTATGGGCAATCCGAATTCTCCTGAGCAGGCCATCCTCGATGTCGAAGCTCTTGCCCACAAGTGTGGACGCCAACCTGGAATTGTAGAGATCAAAGAAAATCCTGTCGGGATTGGCGATGCGCCCGTCTTGATACTTCACCTGGTCATCCACATCGATCACGACGCGGGTATAGTTGCGCGCATTCCAGTGACGGACGTTCACAACCTGCGGCAGCTTGCTCGAGGGTTCCGCCTTGGGCCCGAACGTTTCAGCCAGCATCTTCTCTTCTTCGGCGATATCGGCCACCACCTGCTTGGCTGCCCTTGCCCGGCCACTTCTCGGATATCTCTTGATCAACTCTTGAAACGTTTGGCGTGCCGCCTCCAGATCGCCAAGGTCACTCCTCTGAATCTGTCCGATCGTATAGAGAAGATCTACGTGGTAGCGGACAGCCGGATATTCCTTCAGGATGCGGCGGTAGGTGCTGATCGCTGAATCGAAATACTTGGAGTCGATTTCCCGGCCCATGGCTTGGTATATCTCAGCCACGGCGAGCAGGCTCTCCGGCGCCGCCCAACTCCTCGGACTCCGACCCACCACCTGCTCAAAGGCTGAGAGGACGTGCTTGTATTCGGCAAGGCTCCGCTCGCGCGTCGGTTTGCCCTCAAGCGCCGTACGCAGCCGCACTGCCCTCTCATAGGGTTCGTTGGCCGGAGTAGGTTTGTGCCAGGATTTTGTGCGGCCCGATGCGAGGCACAATGGGGCCATGCCGCAGGCTAGTAGCCCGGCGACGCACCGCGTAAACAGGCTGGTTTGGTTCGCGGTTGCCCTCAGTCCCACGCTTGCTTGCACCTCAACTCAAGGAATCAATCGTTCCGATAGACGGTACGTCCGGACTCCTCCGCGTGCACGTAGATCCTGCGGCCTGATTCCGCTGCAGCGGTTGAATATCGGCTGTTATTCCACGGCGAAAGGTAAACATCCGTTACCTTCCGCACGTACTGCTGCGTCTCTCGGTACGGGGGCACGCCACCATGCTTTTCTACTGCCTTCGGTCCGGCATTATACGCTGCCAGGGAAAGCGCAAGGTTTCCTCGATACGAATCCAACAAATATTTCAGATATTTGACTCCCGTCTCCACGTTTTCCTGCGGGTCGTACAGGTTGTTGGCTCCAAGTTTTCGGCCCGTCTCCGGAATCACCTGCATGAGCCCGATAGCCCCCTTCTGCGACACGGCCCACGGGTTTCCGCTGGATTCGACCTGAATGATTGCCCGAACCAGCGCCGGGTCGAGTTGATACCTCTTGGCTGTTTCGCTCACCAGTTGCTCGACGTCAGCTCCTAAGAAGCGCAATCGAGGAACAGGTCGCAGGGAGGGGAAGGGAGAGACCGCAATGACACGCGAGTTGTCATATCGCAGGAGTGCCTTTAGTTCTTCTGGAGTCAGGTTGATGAAAACTTCTTTCCCGCTCTCTTCCACCGCCACGATCTGCGCCCAGGCAGGCGCCATGAGCACGGTGGTCAGAACAGCTAAACCCAATACCCTCAACAAACGCAAATGCATACGCACCTAATTGTTTGTTGGGGGAAGGCAACTACGAGCAGGCGTCTCTCCGCCGGAGGCGCGTTCCTGACGCCCTTAAATTATAGCATCGCCTCAACTATCCCGTAAACGTCTTTTATGGCTTGGTCAAGCTCGGTTGCGTCCTTTCCTCCCGCCTCGGCCAAATCTGGCCGGCCCCCGCCCGTGCCACCCACCCGCGCGGCCACTGCCTGCACGATCTTGCCGGCATGCAGCCGCGACACCAAATCCTTTGTGACCGCAGATACGATGGCAACTTTGCCGTTTGCGGACGACCCCAGCACAATCACCCCTGACCCGATCTTCTGCCGCAGCGAGTCTGCTAGAGAACGCATCTCCGGCCGATCCATCTCCTCCAGGCGGACAGACAATACCTTGATGTCCTTGACCAATCTGACCTGCTCGATCAGCTCATCCACTTGGGATTGTGCCAGCCGGCGCTTCAAAGCGTCCTGATTTTTCTTGAGCCTCTTGTGCTCTTCCACCAAGCCTTGAATCTGTTGCGGAAGTTCTTCGACGGAAGTGTTCAGCGTCATTGCCAGTTCTCTTAGCTCCGTGACGGCTCGCCGGTAGTCTTCGAGCGCCTGTTGCCCGGTGATGGCCTCAACCCGGCGGATGCCTGCCGCAATGCTCCCCTCCGAAGTAATCTTGCATAAGCCAATATCGCCCGTCCGCCGCACGTGTGTGCCGCCGCAAAGCTCCTTGCTGAAGTTTGGCACCGTCACCACTCGAACATTCTGCTCGGGGTACTTGTCCCCGAAGAAAGCGATCGCTCCCGAGGCTAGCGCGGCATCCAGATCGGTGACCTCCGTATGCACCTCGCCGTTCGCTTGGATCTGTTCGTTGACAAGGCGTTCAATCTCTTCGAGTTCTTCGGGATCAACCGCAGTATAGTGGCTGAAGTCGAACCGCAATCGTTCGGGGCCGACCACTGAGCCCGACTGCTTCACGTGGGGACCCAGCACCGAACGCAACGCCGCGTGCAACAGGTGCGTTGCCGTGTGGTTCCGGGCCGTGGCCATCCGTGTATCCGCCTGTACCACCGCCGCCACGTGATCGCCAACTTTCATGGGTACCCTGGTCAGGACTCGATGAGCGATGATGCCGCCCAGGGGGTGATAGGTGGATTTCACTTCAGCCCATTCTTCGGTTAAGTCCGGGTCCCAAAATGCGCCGGTGTCGCCAACCTGGCCGCCTGCTTCGGCGTAAAACGGTGTGTGATCCAGCACCACCTCACATTCCGCTCTGGCGGGCACTTCGTCAGCGGATCCTCTCTCCGCCACGAGAGCGACGATGCGGCAGTCCTTTGTATGTATTTGGTGATACCCGTCAAAGAATGATCGGTGCGTCTCGGCTAACTTCTGATAGACCGGGTTTGCCGCCTCCCTGCCTACCCCTTTCCAGGAAGCCTTCGCGCGCTCTCGCTGCGCCTTCATCGCTTCCTCAAACTCCGCCTCCGCTTGCGGCGTAACTTGCCAGTCCCACTCCATCGCCAGATCGCGCAGATAGTCGGGCCGCAAGCCCAGCGTGTCATAGGCAAAAAACATATCCCGGCCGTCTAGGATCGCCGTTTGAACCTTCTTTCCGGCCATCTGTTTTCGAAATCGCTCGACCGCTGGCGGAATGGTGTGCGCGTAGCGGTGCTCTTCGGCCTTGACAATCGTTGAAATGCGCTGTAGCCCTTCATGCACTTCCGGGTAGGGGTCCCGCATCATCCCGGCGACGTGGGCAACCATCTCGAAGAGAAACGGCTTCGTGAGTCCCAGGAGTCGCCCGAAATCAGCCGCCCGGCGCATGATCTTTCTCAGTACGTATCCGCGGCCCTCATTCGAGGGCAGCACGCCGTCAGAAACCAGAAAGGCAATCGCCCGGCTGTGGTCGGCGATAACCCTTAGGGCTACGTCATCGCGGTTCGAACCCTCCGCATCGCCGTATTCGCGCCCGGACAACTCGCTCGCCTTTTCAATCAACGGGCGGAGCAAGTCGGTTTCGTAGTTGCTGGTCTTGCCTTGTACGATCGCTGCCATCCGCTCAAGCCCCAGGCCCGTATCAATCGAAGGGCGCGGAAGCGGACTTATCTGGTTTGGCTCCTCGCGGTTGTATTGCATGAAGACAAGGTTCCAGAACTCCACATACCGGCCGCATTCGCACGGAAAGGCGCAAGCCTTGTGGCCCTCATCGCTTGCCGAAGGACCAAAATCGTAATAGATCTCCGAGCACGGGCCGCAGGGGCCGGTATCACCCATCGCCCAGAAATTATCCTCTTCGCCGAATTTTCCAATCCGGTCCGCCGGAACTCCGATCCCTTTGTGCCAGATTTCGTAAGACTCGTCGTCCTCGCGAAAAACAGTTGGGTATAACCTGTTTTCCGGGATGCCGAAATCCTTGGTGACAAGCTCCCACGCGTAAGCAATGGCGTCCCGTTTGAAGTAGTCGCCGAAAGAGAAGTTCCCGAGCATCTCAAAAAAAGTATGGTGCCGCGTTGTTTTGCCTACGTTGTCCAGGTCATTGTGCTTGCCGCCAGCTCGAACGCATTTCTGCGAGGAAGCTGCCCGGGTGTAGTCCCTTCGTTCGAGGCCCAGAAAGACGTCCTTGAACTGATTCATCCCGGCGTTCGTGAATAAGAGAGTTGGGTCGTTGGCGGGAACCAGGGAAGAACTTCGGACTATCTTGTGGCCGCGCTGAGCAAAGAAGTCAAGAAATTTGCTTCGGATCTTGTTGCCGGTCACTCGCTTGTTTCACCCTCAAGCTTCAAGTCTTCTACGTTGATTTTGCTTAACTTATAGACTTCCCTCCCTATTATGTCAGAACTATATCCGGCTCGCAACAAAGCTTGGTACAGCCTGCGAATGGTCTTTCCATCGTAAGGCCGCCGAACATTTCGCAATTTTCGCGCGATGCGCTCGCGTACCGCCTCCCCTTCATCCTGATCACCAAAAACTTCTGCTATGGCCTTTTCGACGTACTCGTCTGACAAGCCCTTCGATCTCAGCTCACGGGTCACTCGGAATTTTCCGTAGTGTTTGACGCGCGAGCGGTAGCTGGCAAACTCCGAGGCAAAGCGCCGGTCATCCAAATAGCCGAGACCCTTGAGCTGGGCAATCACCCGGCTCACAAACCGGGGCTCCTCCGCCCTCTTCTCAAGCGCTTTTTTGAGCTGAAAGGTGGATCGCGGCTGGCGCGTTAGCGCTCGCAGGCCGTACGTGTACAGCTTCTCTTCGTTGAGCTTCTTCCCTGGCCTCGGGTCCCCTCGTCCTCTCAAGCTCATACCGCTCTCGCCACCTATGTCGCCCGCATGGCAAGCCAGCACTATAACGGCCGGAACCCGTCTCGTCAAAGGAGCGGTGCTGCTGTGGAATGGCCTGTTCTGGAGGAAATTGGCGGGCTTGTACACTTGCGGAGTAGGAGGGAAGCATGCCTTGGCAGGTTTCTCAAATCGGAATTTCAGGCTCGTGCAGCACCAAGCTAACGCTTCGACATCCGCTCGAATTCGCGGATCGTCCGTTCCATCTCCTCGCGCGCCGCGTCCGCCGCCGACCGGATGCCCTGCATGCGCAGTTTGAAGTCGTCCGGGTTCGAAGCATGCCGGAGCGCTTCCTCATAGGTAATCAAACCCGCGCTCTGGAGTTCAAACAGCGATTGGTCAAAGGACTGCATGCCATACTGCGAAGTGCCGGCTGATATGGCGTCTCGAATCAACCGCGTCCTATCAGGATTGATTATGCAATCCTGAATGTAGGACGTCGAAACCAGCACTTCGACGGCTGGCACCCGGCTCATACCGTCGCAGCGCCGCACCAGTCGCTGGGAGAGGACTGCCTTCACCGTGGCGGCAAGCTGCAGTCGCACCTGCTTCTGTTCGGGTGGTGGATACACGGCAATGATACGTTGGATGGTCTCAGTTGCGTCCATCGTGTGTAACGTGGACATCACCAAGTGACCCGTTTCGGCCGCCAGCAACGCCGTGGAGATGGTTTCGAGGTCGCGCATTTCACCTACCAGGATCACGTCCGGGTCCTGGCGCAACGCTGCCCGCAGCGCCGTCGCAAACCCCGCCGTGTCCACCTCCACCTCGCGCTGGTTGACAAAACTCTTCTTGTCGCGGTGCAGGAATTCGATGGGATCTTCGATCGTGATGATGTGCTCGGAGCGGGTCGAATTGATCCGGTCAACCATGGCGGCCAGCGTCGTTGACTTGCCGCTACCCGTCGTTCCTGTCACCAGCGTGAGACCCCGCGTTTCATCACAAATCGTCTCCAGCACACGGGGGAGATGGAGTTCTTCAAATCCTCGAATCTTAGTCGGGATGACGCGCAGAACCATCCCCACATTTCCGCGCTGTTGAAAGATACTCACGCGGAACCGCCCCAACCCCACAACCCCGTAGGCCATGTCTAGTTCGGCTGTCTCTTTGAACTTTTGCTTCTGCCGGTTGCTCAGCATGCTGAACGCCATCGAAAGCATTTCCTCCGGCGTCACCCGGGAAAGCTCGGTGAGCGGCGTCAACACACCCTCAATCCTCAGGTAGGGATAGTTACCCACCTTTAGGTGAAGGTCAGACGCCTTGCGCTCCACAGCAATGCGCAGCAAGTCGTCGATGGTAGTCGGCATGAAGAGCTCCTGGTCGGGTGATTCACTTGAGGGGACAGCAGCAGGGCAGGGTTATTAAAAGCTACCAGAACTACGGCCGAAAGACAAGCTCCTCCTGGCGGCAATTGTCAAACGAGATAACAGGACTAACTCTTAAGGATTCAGGCCCATAGCCGCAAGCGGGGCGTTGATACGATTTGCTCTTCCTTACTTTCCTTTCTCCAGGAAAAGAGTCGAGTAGAGGGCCCCGGCTATCACACCCCCGAGCAACGGCCCAACCCAATAGACGGCATGATTGGCCCAATGGCGCGTGATCAGCGCCGGACCGAAACTTCGCGCCGGGTTCATCGAGGCGCCGGTCAAGGGACCGCCCGCCAAGATGTCGAACGTGATCGTCAAGCCGATGCCGAACCCCGCTATTGCCTTGAAGGCGCCCCGCCCATCAATCGCTGTCGCAAAAACGACGAACACCAGGAAGAAGGTCATCAGCGCCTCGGCCAGAATGCCCGGTCCACGCGTGATACCTTGCCCCAGGTCAGGGGTGCCCAGCGTGACGGCGCGCCATATCTCAGTGGGAAAGACCCGAGTCAGCAGCCACGCTCCCAGCACTCCGCCCGCCAGTTGGAATATCCAGTAGGCCAGCGCCTGACCCGTCGAAATCTTTCGAGCCACCCATATCCCTATCGTTATGGCCGGGTTGAAATGACCACCGGAGATGTGCCCAAGCGCGCTTACCATCACGGCGATCGTCAAGCCGTGCGCAAGCGCGATCCCTACCGGGCCGATCTTCCAATCCACCATATTGTTCGCACAGATAGAACCAGCGCCGATAAAGATGAGCGCCATTGTTCCGATCAGCTCAGCGATTCCTTTCCTCACTGTTTCAGCCATGGATTTCCTCCTGGAATCACGCTCGCTCGCCAGTAGAGGCGGACGGAGCCGCCTCGCCCCAACGCGAGCTGGGGTTCTTGCGCCCAAGCGAACGCAAACTTACATGCCAGCTCTTTCCCTGGAAACCAAGGTGGAACACTGCCGGGGACTCGCAGGAGTCTAGGGCCAACCTTGAAGCTTTGTCAAACCCCTGGAGCACTTTGGGTTGGATCGTCGAAACTCGTCCGACCGCCGTGTGCCTCTCTTATCTCGCCGCAGCCACTGGTTGCCCGACGGGGCTGAGCCACCCATGACGGTCTTCTTTTCTGCCTCTCGTTAGCGCAAAGAATTCATCCTGAAGAGCCTTGGTAATCGGCCCGCGCGTTCCCTTTCCCACCTTTACTTTATCCACGCTCCGGATGGGCGTGATCTCGGCGGCCGTTCCGGAGAAGAAAACTTCGTCGGCGATATAGAGCGCTTCGCGCGGGATGGCCTCCTCCCGGATGGCAATGCCAAGGTCACGGCAGAGCACCAACACGGTATCTCGCGTTATCCCCGGCAGGACCGAATTGGCCAGCGACGTCGTGTACACCACGCCGTCCCGCACCAAAAAGACATTCTCGCCGCTGCCTTCACTCACATAGCCGTTTACATCGAGCGCGATGCCCTCGGAAAAACCGTTGACAATCGCCTCCATCTTGATCAGTTGGGAGTTCATGTAATTCGCAGCCGCTTTTGCCAGTGCCGGCAAGGTATTGGGTGCGATTCGCGCCCAAGATGAGATGCACACGTCCACGCCTTGCTCCACGGCCTCCTCGCCCAAATACCCGCCCCACTCCCAGCAAGCGATATAGACTTCAATGGGGCTATGAAATGGGTTCACTCCCACTTCGCCGTAGCCTCGCATCACCAAAGGGCGGAGATAGCAGGCCGGCATACGGTTGACTCGCACCAACTCCGCCATCGCTTGACATAACTCGTCGCGACCGTAGGCCAGCTCAATGCGGTAAATTTTGCAGGAATTCAGAAGACGCTGCGTGTGCTCTTTCACACGGAAAATCGCCGGCCCCTGCGCGGTGGCATAGCAGCGGATACCCTCAAAGAGGCATGACCCGTAGTTGATGACGTGCGAGAGCACGTGAACGGTGGCGTCCTCCCACGCAACGAACTTGCCGTTATGCCATATCTTCTCCGTCTTTTTTATCGGCATAAAGATTCACCCCACACGAAGCTGCGCTGATCAAAAACGATCAAAAGCGATGTTTGACCACTTGAATGGAATGGACTTGAATCCCCGAAAGTCCAGAGGCGAGCTTTGCGGAGCGCAGGGTTGGCCTCCCACTGTCTCGGGGACATTTCAACCGTAGCCTGGAAAACGCAGCCGCCCCTCGCTTTATCGGCTCTGCTCCGGCCGACGCGGATTATAGCATAGCGCTCCCACCAGACAATTTACATTTGTGCCCGCTTCCGGTGCTGCTTTGCCTCCGGCCACCACCCAAATTGGCCCATATCGACTCGTCCTTGCGACACGCCTACTCCCTCGCTTTCGAGCATCCGCTTCTGCAGCGCTCCATGCGGTCCACCAGTCAAGATGCGCCCGTCGGTAGCCACCACTCGATGCCACGGAATCCCCAGCCCGCGTGGGCAAGCCGACATGGCCCGGCCCGCGCTCCGGGCGCCGCCTCGCAGCCGCAGTTTCTTGGCGATGGCCGCGTAACTGGTCACTTGTCCGCGAGGAATTCTCTTCACTAGCCGATAGACCGCTGACCAGGACATCTCCTCCCTTCTACAACATGTACTGCCAGGAAACAACTTTTGATCAGATACGCTCTTCTCATTGACCCTATAGTGCAACGTACGTACACTACACCCTGGAAACGGGTCATGGCATTTCTTCGCCGCAAAGGACGCTCGCACTATCTGCTCCATAACATTCGAAACGAGGGTAGGGTGCGTCAGCTTTATCTCGCCTGTCTTGGTTCGCGGCCAGAAATTACGCAAGCGACCGTTCGCCCCGTCCGTCGCAAATACCCCAACCTCCGCATCGTTTGGCACAAACTCCGAGCCGCCGCTTCCCCCCGCCCCCGGTTGCTTCCCCATCGGCGCGCGCCTCTCCGAGAGATGCGCGACATGCCTCGTTCTCTCGAGCGCGATTTTTCTGAGCTCGATCGCCGCGCTATCCAACCCGCCGCGGACTCGCCCCAGGGCAATGAAATTCTCTTGCATCTGAAGCATTTGCGCGGAACCATCAATGTCACCTTGCAGCGCTGCCGGCGCTGCAAGCATCCTAGCGAGTGGGAGGGCCGCTCCTGGCGTTAAGAGGGCATGGCCGGCATTGGCTTCCAACTTGATCCGAGTCGCCGTAGTCCTGAATCTCAGGAATTTGAGGTCGCTCTGCGGCGCAACATCGTTGGCCAGGAAGAGGCCGTCCGCTCCGCGGTCGAGGTTTATCAGGTTTTTCGCGCCGGATTGAATTCACCCGCTCGACCGGTTGCCAATCTGCTCTTTCTTGGGCCTACCGGTTCTGGCAAGACCCGCATTGTCGAGGCCATGGCCGAGATTCTCTTTGGCGACATCCGCGCCGCCATGAAGGTGGATTGTGCCGAGTTCCAGCACAGCCACGAAATTGCCAAGCTCATCGGTTCGCCGCCCGGTTACCTTGGCCACCGCGAGACCCATCCGCTTATTACCCAGGAAGCGCTCGCTCAATACCACACCGATCGCTTGAAGCTCTCCCTGTTGCTTTTCGACGAAATCGAAAAGGCCAGCGATGCGCTCTGGCAATTGTTGCTGGGCATCTTGGATAAGGCCACACTCACCCTGGGCGACAACCGCCGGGTCGACCTCTCCCAGGCCGTTATCTTCATGACCTCGAACCTCGGCGCCCCAGAAATGTCTGAGCTCATGACCGGCGGTATTGGCTTTGCCCAACCCCCCATCAGCGTGACCGACGAGCTTGACACCAAAATTGAACGGACGGCCGTGGAGGCCGCCAAACGAAAATTCTCACCTGAGTTCGTCAACCGCATTGACAAGATGGTCGTTTTTCATCCTCTTCGGCCTGAACACCTCGAAATGGTCCTCGATATTGAACTCGAACGCGTGCAACAGCGGGTCCTTTCAGCCACCACTCAGGACCAGTTTGTCTTTCGGTGCACTCCGGCGGCTCGCACCTTTCTCCTGCGCGAGGGCACCGATGTTAAGTATGGCGCCCGCCACCTGAAGCGAGCCATCGAGCGTCACCTCATCTATCCGCTAGCCAATCTCCTGGCCACCCGACAGGTCCGTCTTGGCGATCTGGTCCGGGTGGACTTTGATTCCGATCGCGGGGCTCTTATCTTCCTCAGAGAAGCAGAAGGCGCGCTCATCCCCGTTGCCGGTGGTTCCCATCCTGAACAGCGCCAGAACGGAGCCGCTGGCGGTGGCCGCGCTACGGAGGTGCCCGCCACTGCCCAGCGTCCGGTGGCCCGGCCGGTCGCCAAGCGAACGGATAAGTAAATTGTTCTATCCCTGAGAGAAACCCATGCTGCCAGATACACGACGCTTTTGGTTGCCCATTCTATGTTGGCTCTTGCTCTTGACCCCGCTTTCTGCTTTCGCCAGGCGCACTGAACTTCGCCCCGGCTTTAATCTTTTCTCAACCCAGGACGACGTCGAATTGGGAAAAAAGGCATCCGCCGACGCCAACCGCCAGCTTCCTCTCATCCAGGATGCTCGGGTCGCAAACTATGTGAATGCCTTGGGCCGCCGTCTGGCGGGTTACTCGGCCGGTCCCGACTATCCCTATTCCTTTCGGGTTGTTAACAGTGCCCAGATCAATGCCTTTGCCCTGCCCGGCGGGTTTGTCTATGTTAATCGCGGCACCATCGAAGCGGCTGATAATGAAGCCCAACTTGCCGGCGTGATTGCCCATGAGATTTCTCACGTCGCTCTCCGCCACGGAACGAACCAGCTTTCCCGTGCTGCCGCTGCCCGCTTGCCGCTGCAAATTCTCGGCGGCGTGTTCTCGCGCGGCACGCTCGCCGATCAGCTCGCTCAAATCGGCATCGGCATCGGCTTCACTTCGGTCTTTCTCAAGTATTCGCGCAATGCTGAAACACAGGCAGACATCCGCGGCGCCCAAACCCTCTACGACGCCGGCTACGATCCGCGAGCCATGGCCCAGTTCTTTGAGCATCTGCAAGCCGAACACCGCCAGCGATCCATCGAGTTTTTCTCTGATCATCCCAGTCCCGAACGTCGCGTTGACCGTGTCAACGAAGAGATTGATCGCCTCGGTGGGCCTCGGCCCGGCTACCAAACCGATTCGCCGGAATTTCAGCGCATCAAAGGCCTCCTGAAATCCTTGCCCCTGCCGCCTAAGCTGCCGGCGCGACCGAGCGACGCGGCTCCGGCTCGACCGCAGCCGCCCAGCGGCAGACTCGTGGTCTATGAGGGGGAAAACTTTCGATTGCAGCATCCGGAGAACTGGCTCGTCTATGCGCAAACCGGCGCTGCCATGATTGCGCCCGAGGGCGGTATACTCCAGGGTGCGGACGGGGGCACGTCCGTGGCTTACGGTGCCTTCCTCGGCTACTTTTCCTCGGCTACCATCAACCGCTCTGCTTCAATTGATGATGCAACCAACGAGCTGATTGCCAGCTTGGAAAAACAGAATCCCGACATGCGTTACGTGCCGCGATCGCGTAAGACCACCCGCTTGGCCGGTTCCAAGGCCTGCTCTTTGCGCTTCTCGGCTCCTTCCCCTATACCTGGGAAGCAAGAAGCCGACTGGATTGTGACAACCATGCGCCCGCAGGGACTCTTCTTTATTGCCCTGATAAGTCCCGAGCAGGACTTCGAATCCTACCGCCCTGCCTTTGAGCGCCTCCTGCAAAGTATCCTCTTCTCCGATTGACCTCCTGCTGCCCCGGGCCTTCCGGTTTCGCGCGTCGCCGACGCGGGGCAGCGCCCGGTTAATGCTTGGGCTGAGGTCTTAGTCCGCCGCTCAAGGTTTCGGTTGGGGCCGCCAGCGAAGAATGGGTCTTCTCGCTGCGCTGACCTCATCGAGTCGCCCGATGCGAGTGTTGTGTGGAGCCGTCCTGACCAATTCGGGATCGGTAGCCGCCTCTTGGGCAATCGCCCTCATCGCCTCAATGAAGAGGTCCAGTTCTTGACGGCACTCGCTCTCCGTCGGCTCGATCATTAGGGCGCCCCGCACGATCAACGGAAAGGAAACGGTGTAGGGATGAAAACCATAGTCCAGCAGCCGCTTTGCAATGTCACCGGTGCGCACGCCGTGCGCCTGTTGAAATTTGTCGGAAAAAACGCATTCGTGAAGAGTCGGCGCTTTGTAAGGCAGCTCATAGATGTCTTCCAGATGTTTGCGAATGTAGTTCGCATTGAGCACTGCGTCCTGTGTGGTTTGGAGAATTCCCTCCGGCCCGTTGGCTAGGATGTAGGCTAGCGCCCGAACAAGCACGCCGAAATTTCCATAGAACGCCCGGACACGCCCGATCGATTGAGGTCGCTCGTAGTCAAGGCCTAGTTCTCCCTCACCGGCTTGCCGCAGGCGCGGGAAGGGAAGGAAAGGTTCCAGGAACTTCTTCACCGCTACCGGCCCGGCCCCTGGCCCACCCCCGCCATGAGGTGTTGAAAACGTCTTGTGCAGGTTCAAGTGCATCAAATCAACGCCACAATCTCCCGGACGAAATACCCCGGCAAGCGCGTTCATGTTAGCCCCGTCCATGTAGACCAAGCCGCCCCGATCGTGAACTGTCTTCGCAATTTCCTCCATTTGCTCTTCGAACACGCCTAGCGTGTTCGGATTCGTGAGCATGAGCGCCGCTACGTCGTCATTCATCTGCCGCTCGAGTACCTGGAGGTCAACCCGCCCCTGCTCGTTCGAATTGATGTTTTCTACCTCATATCCTGCCATGGCGGCAGTGGCCGGGTTCGTGCCATGGGCTGAGTCAGGAATGAGGATCTTCTTCCGCGCATTTCCTTTCGATTGCAAGTAAGCGCGCGCCAGGAGAATTCCCGTCAGTTCGCCGTGCGCGCCGGCCGCTGGCTGTAACGTCACCGCGTCCATGCCGGTGATTGCCGCAAGGCATTTTTCGAGCTGCTCCAGAATCTTTAGGCATCCCTGTGAAAGTTCTTCGGGCTGGTAAGGGTGTTCGCCGGCGATTCCGGGCAGTCTGGCCACCAGTTCGTTCGCACGTGGGTTGTATTTCATGGTGCAGGAGCCGAGCGGATACATCCCGAGGTCAATGCCGTAATTCCAGGTTGAAAGTCGCGTGAAGTGCCGGATGATCTCAACTTCGCTGACTTCAGGGAAGCCCTCAATTTCGTCTCGCACAGCGTCCTTCCCCAATGTTTTGGTGGGATCGACGGGCGGAACGTCTAGCCGGGGGAAATCGCAGGCTCGCTTTCCCGGAGAGCTCTTTTCAAAAATCAGCGGCTCGCTCAGACTGACGTGCTGGTCTGCCCTTTTCATCTTGTGGGACATGGTGAACCCCTATCGCAAAGCCCACCGAACGCCCGCTACCCATTGGTCGATTTCTGTCCGGCTCGCGGTTTCAGTCACGCAAACGAGGAGGCATTTCTTCATTTCCGGGTAGAAGCGCTCCAAAGCAAGGCCGCCAACGATCCTTTTCTTGAGCAATTTCCTGAGAACGCGCCCCGGACTCTTCGGCAAATCTACCACGAATTCGTTAAAGAACCTGTCGGGGAAGCGCAGTTTGACCCCGGGAAGTTTGGCTAGCTTGGCTGCCGCGTAGTGCGCCTTGGCCAGATTTTGTTCCGCCATCTCCCGCAGGCCTTCCTTGCCAAGCACACAAAGGTGGATGGTGGCTGCCAGCGCGCATAGCGCCTGGTTGGTGCAGATATTGGATGTAGCTTTCTCCCGGCGAATATGTTGCTCCCGAGTCGCCAGCGTCAGCACAAAGCCGCCCCTGCCTTCGGCATCGTAAGCCATCCCTGCCAGTCGGCCGGGCAACTGCCGCACATTTTTTTCTTTCGTGGCAATCACTCCGAGGTAAGGCCCCCCATAGCTCACCGGCAGGCCAAAGCTTTGCCCCTCCATGGCTACGATGTCGGCTTCCACCGGTGGGCGCAAAAGGCCGAGGCAGACCGGCTCGGTAATTACGACAATCAGCAACGCGCCGCGTTCGTGCGCCACCCTCGCTGTCTCGGCAACCTCTTCAATCACGCCAAAAAAGTTGGGTGACTGGATGACCACTGCTGCCGTTTCGTCATCCAACCCTTCCTGTAGTTGTGCGGGAGATATTTGTCCGCTCTCCTCCATGGCCAGGGAGTGGACGTCCAGGTTGAGGCTCTGCGCGTAGGTGCCAAAAACCTGGCGATACTCTGGGTGAACACTGTGGGCGAGCAGTACGCGATTGCGCCGGGTCAGCCGGATGGCCATCATCACCGCCTCGGGTAGCGCCGTCGATCCGTCGTACATCGAAGCGTTGGCCACTTCTTGGCCCGTCAACTGGCAAATCAGCGTCTGAAATTCAAAGATGGCCTGGAGCGTGCCCTGGCTGACTTCAGCTTGGTATGGGGTATAGGCGGTCAAGAATTCGCCACGGCTGATCATCGCATCAACCACCACCAGCCGGAAATGAGGGTATGCCCCGGCACCGAGGAAGCGCAAATAGCCGGCCGCATTTTCTTGCGCCCGCGCGCGGAAGTAATCAATCAGCTCAAACTCGGATAGCGCCTCGGGTAGGTCGAGGCGCTCTCCCAGTTTCATTTTTTCAGGGATGCAGCGAAACAAATCCTCGATGGATTCAAGACCCATCGAATCCAGCATCCCCTGTCGTTCTGCCGCCGACTTGGGAAGATAGCGCATTATTCTCCCGCTCCCTTGATGTATTCCTCGTATTCGGGTGCGGTGAGCAGGTCTTGCCCCGCCGCCCGTTTGTCCAGCTCGAGCTTGATAAGCCAGCCTTCACCGTGCGGATCCGCATTGATCCTTTCCGGGGCGTTAACCAGCGCTTCGTTTACTTCCATCACCGTTCCCGCCGCCGGGCAATAGACGTCCGACACCGCCTTGACTGACTCAACCGAAGCAAAGATGCCGTGGGCTTCAAAGTGTTCTCCCTTCTTCGGCAAGCCCACATACACGATGTCGCCCAGTTCATGCTGCGCATAGTCGGTGATGCCGACGGTTCCCATGTTACCCTCTATCTTGATCCACTCGTGGTCCTTCGTGTACCGGAGATTTTCCGGATACATTCTGTTTCTCCTTTGTAGGCGTAGGTCCAGGGTTGTCGGCTGCCGCGGGGCGGTCAGGCCCTACCTGGAACGCTTGTAAAACGGCGTTTCTACTACCCGTGCGGCAGCCTGGGCATTCCGAAGGGCAATCGAAAGCTTCGTCCCGGCTTTCGCATAGGGCGTCGGCACGTATCCGAGGCCGATATTCTTTTTCAAGAATGGCGCAAACGACCCGCTGGTCACCTGACCGATCGCATGGTCATCATCATGAATGTAATAGTGCTCGCGAGCAATGCCGCGTTCCAGCATCTCAAATCCTACCAGGATGCGTTCCACCCCTCGCTTCTGTTGCTCCAGGAGAGCCGCTCTCCCCAGGAACTCGCCCTTGTTCAGCTTGCAGATCCATCCCAGGTTCGCCTCGAATACTGTCGTGGTTTCATCAATGTCATTGCCGTACAGACAAAACGTTGCTTCCAGGCGCAGCGTATTGCGCGCCCCGAGGCCAGCCGGGATTAACCCATCTGCCTTGCCCGACTCCAGCAGCCGGCTCCACAACTCTTCCGAGTGAGCTGGATGGAAGTAGAGCTCAAATCCATCTTCCCCCGTGTAACCCGTCCGCGCGATCATCGCGTCCACACCCGCAACTTTTCCGAATAGGAACCGGTAGTAGCGAATCTCTTTGAGTGGGGTGGATGTCAACCGCTGAAGGATCTCAACTGCCCTCGGGCCTTGGAGCGCAAGCTGGGTGTATTGGTCACTGGTGTTTTCGACGGTGCCTTGAAAGCGATTATTCTGCTTGATCCACTCAAAATCCTTTTCCCGATTCGCTGCATTGACACATAGGAAATAGTGCTCGTCAGAGACCTTGTGGACCAGTACATCGTCCACAAATGTCCCCTTTGGCGTCATCAACCCGGAATACTGCGCCTGGCCCACTGCCAGCCGGCTCGCATCGTTACAGGTGACGCTTTGCACCAGCCCCAGCGCCTTCGGTCCTCGGATTTCAATCTCACCCATATGGCTGACATCGAAGAGACCGGCGTTGGTTCGCACCGCCATGTGCTCGTTCAGGATGCCGCTATATTCCAGCGGCATTTCCCAGCCGCCGAACCTCACCATCTTGGCGCCTGCGGCTCGATGGATACTGTAGAGTGCGGTTCGACGAAGTTCGCCGGTTGCCGGGTGGGACAATCTTCGCTCCTCAGTCGCTCACCGACGTTGCAAAATATCACGCCTCATTTTCCAGTGTCAATGAAGCGCCAACGCGTTCGAGCCTTTCTCATTGCGTGAATGGGTCAGCCAAGATTATAGTGGGCAAAGCTCTATGGCCTTTGAGTGCCAACAGTGCGAAAAGCCTGAGCGCGAATGCCACTGTGACCGCTTCTGTGTCCTTTGCCATTCCGAACGGAGCGTTCGCCTTTGCCAGGACGGCTACTATTATTGTGCCGAATGTCGTGAGGCCTGCGAATACTATCCCGAGGATAATCCACGCCCCAAGTGAGTGCCTTGCCGTTCGCTTGTATCCTGGCCCTCTGCTCTCCCCTGAATAATGCTGGCGCCGTTGCCTTCGGCATGATTGGGTCTTGAATGACGCGGCCGGGCATCCGGCAGGCAAGACCAATCGGCTGACGGTTAGGAGGGTTCGGTCGGAACGGCGCTAGAGTTTTGTTGCAAAGATGTTTTTCAGGATGAGGACCTGGAGCGTCTCTTCGCTCATCGACATGTGAATCTGGACCTGATTCCCGCTGGGCAAAACCCGCGCCGACTCAAGTGCTTTGGCAAGCTCCGGGTTGCTCTCGGCATTTTGCCAGCGCTGGTAGAGAAATCCTGCTTGGAGCAAGGCAGAAAGGTTGTTCGCTTCATCCATCGACGGGCAGACCAGCGTGAAGTTGGCATCCAGCCCCTTCTCCAGCCGCGCATCAATGGCCAAGGCCTGGACGGTGCTTACCAACTTGTCGAAATCCCCAAAGCGCTCCGCATCGGGCATAAGTTGGCTGAAGGCAAGTCGCACGTACCCGCCCGCCATCACCGCCCAGATGGGCCCTTTGCCATTCGCTTGATTGATCAGGCCAAGAAGCGAATCATTCCGAAGGAGGCTTTCTTGCTGCCCGAAGCGGACATCCATCAAGTTCTCCAAAGCTTGCCGGTGACCAAAGGCCGCCGTATTGGAGTCAATGAAGGCAAAGAAAATGTCGCCCGGACCGATCCCGCTGCCAAAAGCGTAGAAGGTAGTCCCCCGATAGTTCACCGAAGGCAGTTTCTGTCGCTCAAAATAGCGGTTCACGGAATCGGGAGCGAACCGGCCTACCGCGACACCCAGGATTTGTTCGCCTCGATCCGGTCCTGGCGGTACTGCCGCCCATGTCAACTCGTCCAGGTCGAACTCCGGCCGGATTCCTGCCGATGCCAGAAAATCTTCGAAGAGTTGAAATCGCTGGGGCAAAAGCTGCCGCTTTAGCTCAGCAAAAAAACGAAACGAGCGTAGCGCCTTCAGGTCTGCATAGGCAAATTCTCCGACGTCCTTGGGATACAGCCCCAGGATGCTCGGGCTTGCCGAAGCAAAAGCGGAACTAGTCGCCGCTATCAGGAGGACCGCTATTCCGCTCACAAGCGCCCACATCGAACGGGTTTTCATGGCTCCTCGATTCTACTGCTGTTGATGGCCAGGCAGCGATACTTCTTTGAACATCATTCCGGGTGGGCAGGGCCTTGATACCGGGGGAGAGCAACTTTCCCCCTCTGTAGTCCTTCCATTATATCTTCTTCGATGCCGACTGCCCAGGAAAGGTTTTGCGACTGGTTACTTCTGGCCCTGCGTTCCTCAAGTGCGCTGTCTTCTCTATTCGCTCGTTTTCCGCAGGTGCTTCCAAGTTCGCCTCCAGACGTTGAACCTTGGATCGCACCTCGGCCAGGAAGGCCGCATCCTTCAATTCCGCCAGGTTGATGCGGACATTCTCGATTGCTCCGCGGATCGCTCCCACGGCCATCAAGCTACCTACTTTCAGGTCGGAGACCATTGCCGGGCTCGTCAAGGCCGGTAGCTCAGCCAGGATTTTCGCCACTTCGGCGCTCGCCTCGGCCACCTCCAGAGGCACAGAAATAGCTGCTTTTAGGGCTTGCTCAATCCTTTCCTCCCTCGACAACCTCTCGGCTGGCGTTTCCTTCGGCAAGCGATTTGCTTTCACGACCAGCTCATAACTTTGGGCGTCCCGATCGATCGCATCCGTCAATCTCTCCGCCAGCTTCTCAAGGCGCATCACCGATTCCCCTAGCTGCGGTCCCTTCGCGGCAAATGCCTTCTTCCTGCGCGACAACCCCGCTACCATCTGGCCCAGCGCTGCCGCCAGCGCTCCTGCGAGCGCGCTCACCGAGCCCCCGCCGGGCGTCGCGGTTGCTTCCGACACCGCTCGAAGGAAAGGCCGGCAAGCAGTCGCAAACTTTCCCGGGCCGGACTCGAGCGGCTTCCCCGCAAGCGCATCCGCCATTCGGTTTTCCAAAATTTGGCCGGGATGGAAGTTTTCCAGTTGCAAAAAGTAGTCGGCCGACATTTCGATCGCTCGCTTCGGCAGCAGTCCGACGATTTCGCTGCCGACGATGTTCACCCCGTATCGGGCCGCCTCGCGCTTGACTGCCTCAAAAGCAACGTGCATCGGCGTCTGCTCGAAGTCGGTCAGGTTCATGGAAACTTGGGCCAGATTTCGCTCCTTCAGTTTGACTCCCATGCCCTTGACGTAGCGCAAGCCGCCCGATGAAAAGCGCACTGTCCTCGCGATTTTTTTCGCTATCTCCACGTCGGGAGTATTAAGGTTCACATTGTATGCGATCAGAAACTTGCGCGCGCCCACCACCGTAGCCCCTGCTGTGGCGTGTAATTTCCGCTCCCCTACGTCCGGGGCGCGCTCGGGATTCACCGCTACTTCTTCGCGCAATCCCTCGAACTGTCCGCGTCGAATGTTTTCCAGGTTCACTCGCTCCGGCCTTTGTGCTGCCGCCTCATAAAAGTAAACCGGGATGCGAAACCGTTCCCAGATGGCCTCGCCCACCCGCCGGGCAATCGCTACGCAATCATCAATCGTCATCTCACAAATCGGGATAAACGGCACCACGTCCGTAGCCCCCACTCGCGGGTGTGCTCCCGAGTGTTTCGTGAGGTCGATTAACTCGGCTGCCTTGCCGACCCCGGCCAGCGCTCCCTCGATCACGGCATCCGGTTCGCCCACAAACGTCAACACCGAACGGTTGTGGTCGGCGTCCATTTCCCGGTCGAGCACCGTGACCCCGGCCGACCGGATCGCCTCCAGGATGGCATCCACTCGCCGGGCATCTCGCCCTTCGCTGAAGTTAGGTACGCATTCCACCAGTCGAGACACCTTGGCTCCTTATCAAGAGGCGCAGCGGTAGATTATTCTTCCACGCTTGATCGTCATCGCGCAGTGGTTCGCGCCGAAATAGTACGCCATCTCCCGATAGTCCGGAACCTTCATAATAGCCACATCAGCTTGCTTGCCCGGCTCGAGCGAACCCACCCGGTCTGCCCGGCGCAAAGAGTATGCCGCATTGACCGTGGCCGCAACAATCGCTTCGCCGGGGGTCATGCCCATCTGTGTACATGCCAGCGAAAGAATCATTCCCATGTTGTACGTCGGGCTTGTCCCTGGATTGAAGTCGCTTGCCAGAGCGACAGCCGCGCCGCCATCAATCAATTCTCGCCCCGGCGCATAGTCCGACCGTCCCAGATGAAAGGTGGCTCCGGGTAGCAGGGTGGCAACGGTATCCGACTTTCCCAGGTTCCGCGTATCCCTTCTCCCAATCTTTTCCAGATGGTCCACGCTGGCGGCGCGCAGTTCAACCCCTAGCTGGCAGGCCCCGGTCCTCGTCAGTTGCTCTGCATGGAGCCGGGGTTCGAGTCCGCACACCCGGCCTGCCTTCAGAATGGCTCGTGCTTGTTTGAGCGTAAAACCTCCTCGGTCACAAAACACGTCGCAAAACTCGGCCAAGCTTCTTGCCGCGACCGCCGGAATCATTTGCTGAATGACCATTTCCACGTAACGTTCCGGCTTGCGCCGGTATTCTGCCGGTACCGCGTGGGCACCCAGGAAGGTCGCCACCAGCTCAAGCGGCCCTTCCTCGTTTAGCTGCCGCACAACCTCTAGCATCTTGATCTCACTCTTGAGGTCCAGCCCGTAGCCGCTCTTCACCTCTACCGTTGTCGTTCCATGTGCGGCGAATTCTCGCAACCACCGGCGCGCCCTTTCCGCCAACCTTGCCGCGGGTAACCGCCGCAGTTTCCGCGCGCTCGCCAGGATTCCTCCTCCTGCCCGTGCGATTTCTTCATAAGACGCGCCGTGAATCCTCATTTCGTACTCATTTGTCCGGCTGGCCGGGAAGACCAGGTGCGTATGGCTATCCACAAAGCCGGGCAATACCACGCCCTGCTTCGCATCAATCTCCTGTGCTCGTCGAGCCTCCGGCAATCTTTCGATTCGGGTCGCTGGCCCCACCGCCACGATCTTCTCGTTTCTGATCAGCACTGCCCCACCGCGAATCATTCCTAGGTCGGACATCGCCTGGCCCCGCCGAAGCCCCTCACCTCGCAGGCTTAGCAACTGGTTGGCGTTCCGGACCAGGAGGAAGTGGCTCATCGGGAAGGATTGACGCCATCGAAGCGCTGGATTAGAATTCTTCTCGGGCTTACGCCAGGAGGTTCGCTCATGCCATCCTACGAATACACTTGCCTGAAATGCAAAAAGGACTTTTCGCTCATTATCACCTTGCGCGAATACGAACAGGGCAAAGTTAAGTGCCCCAAGTGCAAGAGCCCAAAGCTGGAGCAAAAGCCGGCGGCCTTCTTCGCTGTGACCTCCAAGAAAAGCTAAGTCCCCTCCACACTACTCGCCGCCGGCCATCGGAATCTTCAAGCCCATCTTCTTTGCAAACGATCTTGCTTCCGGGTAGCCGGCATCGGCGTGACGTGCCACCCCGATGCCGGGGTCGTTCGTCAGCACGCGCTCAATCCGTTTGGCCATCTCAGCCGTTCCGTCGGCCACCGTAACCTGCCCCGCGTGCTGTGAGTACCCGATGCCCACCCCGCCGCCATTATGGACAGAAACCCAGCTCGCCCCCGACGCCGTATTCAGCAACGCGTTCAGCAAAGGCCAGTCCGCTACCGCGTCGCTGCCGTCCGCCATCTTCTCCGTTTCTCGGAAGGGGGATGCCACCGAGCCGCAATCCAGATGGTCGCGCCCGATCACAATGGGCGCTTTGAGCTCGCCTTTCGATACCAACTCGTTGATCCTCAACCCAAACTCCGCGCGCTCCCCGTAGCCTAGCCAACAAATCCGCGCCGGCAATCCCTGGAACTTGACTCGCTTCTCGGCCAGTTGAACCCAGCGCTTCAGTATCTCGTCCTTCGGGAACAGCTCCAACACGAGCTGGTCGGTTCGATGGATGTCGCTCGGCTCGCCGGAAAGCGCCACCCAACGGAACGGTCCTCGCCCCTCGCAGAATAGCGGTCGGATGTAGGCTTCCACGAATCCCGGAAAATCGTAGGCGTCTTTGACTCCGTGGTCATACGCCATGGTGCGAATGTTGTTGCCATAGTCGAAAGTGACTGCGCCCATCTTTTGTAAATCG
This sequence comes from Candidatus Acidiferrales bacterium, assembly GCA_036514995.1. Taxonomy (NCBI): domain Bacteria; kingdom Pseudomonadati; phylum Acidobacteriota; class Terriglobia; order Candidatus Acidiferrales; species Candidatus Acidiferrales bacterium. The sequence goes on along the minus strand of DATBWB010000166.1, from coordinate 12,033 downwards.
AGCATGCCGCGCACATGGCGGGCAATCGAGTCAAGTGCCAGCCTCTTGTATTCTTCGGGATTGCGCCGCCGGACTTCGGCGGCCTGCTCCACGCTATAGCCACTCGGAATGTATCCGTCGAGCGGATCGTGCGCGCTGGTCTGATCGGTAAGCATGTCGGGGACAACGCCCCGACGCGCCAGCTCCGGTATGACATCAGCGCAATTGCCTACCAGGCCGACCGATACCGCCTCTTTCTTGCGGATTGCGTTCTTCAAAATACGGAGCGCTTCATCGAGCTCGTTGACCATGATGTCGCAGTAACCGGATTTGAGTCGCCGCTTGATCCTCTCCGCATCCACCTCAACCCCGAGAAATGCCGCCCCGTTCATCGTCGCCGCCAGCGGCTGCGCGCCACCCATCCCTCCCATTCCACCGCTTACCAAAAGTTTTCCCCTCAGATCAGCGCCGAAGTGCTTCCGGGCAGCCGCCGCAAATGTTTCGTAGGTGCCCTGCAGAATGCCTTGAGTCCCGATATAGATCCAACTTCCCGCGGTCATCTGGCCGTACATCATCAGACCGGCCCGCTCGAGTTCGTGAAAAACATCCCAGTTCGACCAGTGGCCGACCAGATTGGCATTGGCAATCAACACGCGCGGTGCATACTCATGAGTGCGAAAGACGCCCACCGGTTTCCCGGACTGCACCAGGAGAGTTTCGTCAGATTCCAATTTCAGAAGCGAATGAACGATTGCCTGGTAACATTCCCAGTTCCGCGCCGCCTTGCCGGTCCCGCCGTAGATAATCAAGTCCTGCGGTCGCTCGGCGACCTCTTCGTCTAGGTTATTCATCAACATCCGGAGCGCAGCCTCTTGCTGCCAGCCGAGGCAACTGATCTTCGTTCCTCGCGGCGCACGCACGCGCCGGTAACCTGGGGGAGAGATGTTGGTGGTTACTTCAGCCATGGCCTTATCCTCTCTTCCCTCATCTTAACTCAGCCAGCTTGCTCTGTCAGCGCCTTTGCTGTCGTTTACAAACCTCCCGGCTTACGATAGATTCACTGGTTGTCTGGCCCCAATTAGCATGAGCTATCCGAGCCTATGCCAGCTTTTTCTTGACGCGCTTGCCCGCCATCACAAGCCCGATACGCTCCTCTACCGGGGCGAGACTCAGTGGATCCCCATTTCCGCGGACGAAATGCTCAATCGTGTCGCAGCCTGTGCCGACCGGCTGCGGAGCCTCGGCATTCACCCGGGAGACCGGGTTGCATTTCTGAGTGCCAATCGGCCTGAATGGCACATTGTGGACCTGGCCATCCTCGGCCTCGGGGCCGTCCATGTGCCTCTCTACTACAAGGAGTCCCCGGAGCGCATCCGTTACATGCTGGAACATTCCGGCAGCCGGGTCGCGCTGGTTGCGGGCGAAGCAGAACTCCAGAATCTTTTGCGGGCGGCAGATGGCCTGGAATCAGTTGAGGCGATCGTCGCGGTTGACCGCAATCTCCCTCAAACGAATCGCTTGCTCGGGGAGGCTGCCCTGCATGCCATCGCGAACCCATCGGAAGTTTCCGATTTCTGCGAGCGGGCCAGCGCCGTTTCGCCGGACTCCCTGGCGACCATCATTTACACTTCGGGTACCACCGGCGTCCCCAAGGGCGTGATGTTGAGTCACTCGAATGTGAGTTCCAACGCTCTTTGTTCGATGAACGGCTTCCCGTTTGGCGAACATGATATCGGGCTCTCCTTCTTGCCTCTCTGCCACATCTACGGTCGCATCGTGGACTACTGTTATTTCCATCGAGGCGTCAGCATCGCCTATGCCGAAAAGTTTGAACTCGTGCCCCAGTACCTCCTCGAGGTTCGGCCGACAGTGGCTGCCGCTGTGCCCCGATTTTTCGAGAAATTCTACGCCCGCGTCATGGATGCTGTCCGGACCGCTCCCTGGCACGCCCGGAAACGGTTTCGTTGGAGCATGGAAATCGCCCGGCGGAGCTTGCCGTACCGCGTCGCAACAAAGCCCCTGCCGCCCTGGCTTCAGGCCGCGTGGGACATTGCTGACCTGCTTGTCTTCTCCCGGCTCCGGAAAGGGCTGGGTGGGCGTATGCGCTTTTTCATCTCCGGAGGCGCGCCCCTGGCTGCTGCGCTCATTGAGTTCTTCCTTTCCGTCGGCATCGAAATCTACCAGGGCTATGGCCTCACCGAAGCCTCGCCCGTTATCTCGAACAACTTTCCCGGCCAGAATCGCATCGGGACAGTTGGCAAAATCATTCCCGGCGTTGAGGTGAAAATAGCCGAGGACGGCGAAATCCTTTCCCGTGGGCCGAACACCATGCTTGGCTACTATCGCGATCCTGAGGCAACCCGGGCCACGATGCACGATGATTGGCTGCGCACCGGCGATCTGGGCTATCTGGATCCCGACGGTTATCTCGTCATCACCGACCGCAAAAAGGATCTCATCAAGACCGCTGGCGGCAAATACGTCGCGCCCCAGCTCATCGAAAACAAGTTGAAGACTAACCCCTATATCCAGGATGCAGTGATTCTCGGCGATCGGAGAAAATTTGTTGCGGCGCTCATCGTCCCTGATTTCCGGAGTCTGGAAGAGTTCGCCCGGCAAAACTCCTTGGATTCCTCTGATCGGGCAGCGCTTCTCCGCCACCCTGCCGTCCATCGCCTCTACGAGGAGCAAATTGAGGCTTTGAGCCAGGACCTTTCACAGCATGAAAAGATCAAGCAATTCCGCCTGCTTGACCAGGAATTGACTTACGAGAGCGGGGAATTGACCTATACCATGAAGATCCGCCGCCGCGTCGTGGAACAACGTTTTGCGGCCCTGATTGACCAGATGTACGCCGAGGCCGAAGCCCTTTATCCTTCTGCCTAGAGGCTGTTGCATAACCCGAGTTTTTGGTCCCGCCAACTGACGCCATGGGGGACGTTTTGTAGCCCGCCTCTTCAGAGGCGGGGTTTTGGCTTTCGAGTGCCCGGCGGCTGGCGTCTTCGGGCGCACGTTTGCCTTTTGGGAATCGCCCCGCTAGAATTTGAGCGGGAGTAAGAATTCACATGCAGGATGATTCTCTCGTAATTGCCGGACGGAGTTTCCAGTCCCGGCTGATTGTCGGAACAGGCAAATATCGCAGCCTCCCGGAAATGGCCAGGGCTTTGGAGGCATCTGGCTCCCAAATTGTCACCGTGGCCGTTCGGCGGGTGAACCTCACCGACCGTACCAAGGAATCTTTGCTCGACTACGTGGATCCCAAGAAGTATTTCGTTCTCCCGAACACCGCTGGCTGCTACAGCGCCGACGAGGCAATCCGCGCCGCTCGTTTGGCTCGTGAGGTCGGTCTTTCCAACTGGATCAAGCTGGAAGTCATTGGCGATGAAAAGACGCTCTTCCCCGATAACGAGCAGCTCGTTGAGGCCACCAGGGTGCTCGTCCGCGATGGTTTCATCGTCCTGCCCTATACGAATGACGATCTCATTGCCGCTCGCAAACTGGTGGATGCGGGCGCTGCTGCAGTAATGCCGCTTGGCGCGCCCATTGGGTCAGGCATGGGCATTCAAAACGTCAGCAATTTCCGCATCCTCCGGCAAATGATCACTTCGGTGCCTCTCATCGTCGATGCCGGCGTCGGTACGGCCTCTGACGCAACCATCGCCATGGAACTCGGTGCCGATGGCGTGTTGATGAACACCGGCATCGCCGGGGCACAGGACGCAGTCCTCATGGCCGAGGCCATGAAGTACGCCGTGATGGCCGGCCGCCAGGCTTATTTGGCGGGTCGCATTCCCAGAAAACTCTACGCCACTGCCTCTACTCCACTCGAAGGCGTTGTCCGTTAAGGATGGCTACCCTTGAAGAAACGTCTTCCAGATAACATCCACCGCGGCGTGTAACGCCGCTGCCGGCGCAAGGCTCTTCGTTGCCATCCAGGTCCAACCGTAGAAGACACCGGCAACGCCCGCCATCAACGCAAACTGCCAATTCCACCGGTGACCGCTATTCAGATGGGCGAGGCCGAAGCACACCGAGGCTATGGCGAGCGCTCCCCAATCGCTTCCTAGTGAGCGCCGCAGAACATTTTGAATGATTCCGCGGAACAAGAATTCTTCCGTCCACGCTGTGAAGACAAACAGCCCCAGAAGAACGAGCGGCATGGCAATCAATTCCTTCGCGCTCGTCCCAAAGCGAACAAAGTGTAATGCCGTGCCAAGTGGTACCAGCAGCGCCATAAGGACAACGAGGTTCCAGGCCACCCGGTGGCTGCTGCCCTTCGGCCAATGGAACCGGTATCCCACCCCCTCGAGTCGCCGCAGAACCAAAAAACAAATGATCCCTACATTCGCGGCAAAAATTTGCCCAAGTGGCTGCGCCAGGCGCCAGGTGGGCCAGGCCCACGCATCGCTCATCCACTTGAATTGCAGCGGGAGCCACAAGCTCAACACAGCCAGATATTCCTGCCATCCCGGCCTCGTGCTCGGGCGTCGCCACAGGAGCGCGCAGGGAAGTGCCACATACAGGGCAACTTTGGCCGTGGGCCACAGCCCAAACGTTCGAGTGACGGCTGCATAGCTCAAGTAGAGTACAAAAATCGCTCCGGCCCACGAGAATGCAAAAGCCGCCGAAAAGCCCGGACCGCCGATTCCTCCAAAGCCGCGAGTCGCTGGTAGCAGGTAACCGGCGGAGAGGGCCGCCAGGAAAACCAGTGTCACTGCCGCCGGCGCGCCGGTGTAGCCTCGCTCCAGTCCCAGCGTGGCCACTGCCGCTACCGCCACCCCGATGACCACAAATATGGGCCACGCGGGAAGAATTCTTTCCTCGGCCATTGTGATTGCCAGAAGTGGTGTTATCCTTTCGCTCGACGTTCGGGATACCCTACCGCTTGAGCAAATTTTTGGCAACACCGTGAATCCGGTTGCCCGCCCAAAACCTCTGAGCCGCGTTGCTTATATTGACTGGATGCGTGGCTTGGCTTGTCTCCTCATGTTTCAAACTCATTGCTACGATTCCTGGCTGGCTGAGAATCTTCGCCAATCCACTTTCTACCGCTTCTCGCAACTGCTTGGAACCTTGCCCGCCCCTCTATTCCTCTTTCTGACAGGTGTTTCCCAGGCGCTTGTCACCGAGCGGTTGCGGCAGAAGGGAATGGACCCGGGCTCGATTGCTCGCGCCAGCCTCAAACGTGGTTTTCAGATCTATTTACTGGGTTGGGGCTTTCGCCTCCAGGAGTATTTGCTTGGCCTCCCGGCAGCGCCCTGGACGGATCTTTTCCGGGTTGACATCCTCAATATCATCGGGATATCCCTCATGCTACTCGGCCTTCTCCATCGCGTGATCACGAATCGCCGCCCTGCAGCCGTGGCGGCTATGGGAGTTGCCCTGGCAGTTGCCATGCTCACGCCGCCGCTTTGGACCACTTTTCGCCCCTCCTGGCTCCCTTGGCCTGTTGAAAGCTACGTGAACGGCCTCGCTCGTCCCTGGCTCTTTCCCATTTTTCCCTGGGTGGCATTTGCCTTCGTCGGTCTTGCCGTCGGCTATCAGATCTTTTCCCCCATGGGGAGAGAGCAGCCTTTCACCGTGGTCGCGCGCCTCGCCGGAATGGGTATCCTCCTCGGGTTTTTCGCTTATGCGTTGGATCACATGAACTTTCAACTCTACTCCACCTATGATTTCTGGCACACCAGCCCCAACTTTTTTGCCCTCCGAGTTGCCGTGATGCTCTGCATCCTGCTTGCCAGCTATCTCTGGTGGCGCTGGCTTGGCGGGCGAGGTTTCAGCCCCATCATCCAGCTTGGGAACACCTCGCTGCTCGTCTATTGGGTCCACATCGAGTTTGTTTACGGCCGCTTCTCTATCCTTCCTAAGCGCGGCAGCTCCCTCCTCCTTGCTACCCTCGGTCTTGGTGTCGTCTTCCTGGCGATGTTGGCTCTGTCGCTGGGTCGTACGCGGTTAAAGGGTCGCGGCGCGGAAGTCCTCGGTTGGTTTCGAAGTCGTTTTGTGCGAGAGACGGCGGCAGGCCAGCCCCGATAGCATCGGGGCCAGTAGGCGTTCGCACCCTCCGCCCTTACGGACTCCTTTTCTTCGGCCCCTGGGTTTCCGGTGCGACGCCAGGCTTCGGCGATTCTGGCAGGGTGTAGATGACTTCGCCCGGGCGCGCGAGTTTCAGTTGCTCTCGAGCTACTTTCTCGATCATCCTCGGATCGCTTTTCAGGGCTTTCACCTCTTCCGCCAGCTTCTTGTTCTGCTCGATCAGCGTTTGCAGTTCTTGCCGGCGTTCCTCTAACTCTTGGCGACTGCGCCGCATGGCGAGGTAGCCATGTTCGCCAAACAGATCGTGCGCTACTAGGGCCAGCAGTGACAGCGCCAGCAGCCAAACAACCCACTGCGGAACCTTTTTTCGCTCGGCCATCTTGTCTATCCGGTGACAAATGTTTTTGCGATCTCCGTCAGGGCATCGCTCTCAGCTTGACTGTGACCCTCGCAATAGATTCGGCACACCGGCTCCGTCCCTGATACACGCAGCAGAATCCAGGTGTCGTCTTCAAAAAGGAGTTTGAGGCCGTCGGTTCGGTCCGCTCTGGCAACCTTTCTTCCCCCCAAGGTGGCAAAATCGCGCTTCAAGTCCTCCTTGAGCCTATCCTGAATCTTCGCAGTTAGCGGCAAGTTGATTCTTCGCGGATAGTACGATCCCACCTTGCGGAAAAGGGAATCGAGTTGCTCGCCGAGCGACGCGCCTCTTTTGGCAACCATCTCAGCCGCCAGCAAGCATGCCAGGATTCCGTCCTTTTCTGGCACGTGCCCGCGAATCGTCAGCCCTGCGCTCTCCTCTCCGCCAAGAAAGATCTTTCCGGACATCAGGAGTTCCCCCATGTACTTGAACCCCACCGCGGTTTCATAGACGGGCAATCCGTGGTGCTGCCCCACCGCGTCCACCAGATGGGTCGTAGCGACGCTCCGCGCCAATCCCTCCCGCCAGCCGCGTGTCTCGTGGAGATAATCAGCCAGCAACCCGATCAGGTGATTGGGTGAGACGAAATGTCCGTCACGGTCGAGAATACCAAATCTGTCCGCATCACCGTCGGTTGCCAGCCCGAGTGCAGCGCCGCTCGCCGCCACTCTCGCTCCCGTCTCCGCCAGGCGTTCCTCAGAGGGATCCGGCGTATGCCCCCCAAACAGGGTGTCCCGCTGGGCATGGACAGTCTCCACCTTGACTCCGTGTTGTTTCAGCAAATGATCAAGATAGCCCGAGCCGCATCCAAAAAGTGGATCGAAAACAAAGTGTAAATTGGCCGCAGCAATGGCACGTAAATCGATTTTCGTCGCCAGGTCGTCCAGGTAGCCGTCTCGCACCTCCATGCTTTCTGAAATGGCCGCGCCCCGCCCATAAGAATCCTCTTCCGTGATCGCTGCTGCGATTTTCTCAATCTCCCGCGTTACCTCTGGCAACGCCGGGGCCCCATTGGCGCCTGAAAATTTTAATCCGTTGTAAGCGGCAGGATTGTGGCTTGCCGTGAAATTTATCCCTCCCGCGGCTGCCCGTCGAACAATCTCAAAAGCAATCGCTGGCGTCGGCGCAGCCGAGGCGCAGCGATAGGAGGGAATTGAATGGCTTTGCAGGACCCTCCCGGCCTCTCTCGCAAACTCCTCCGAGAAAAAGCGCGTGTCATGGCCGACCACAACGCCACGGGACTCGCTTTTCTCTATTTTCAGGAATTTTGCGATGGCGGCCACGGCCCGGCGAACCTGCGAAAACGTAAAGTCATCGGCGATGATTCCGCGCCAGCCTGAGGTACCGAAGTGGATCGCCGAAGCCGACATCTCGCGCTATTCTATGCGGGCGCGAAAGGGCTGGCAATCTTGGGGAGGACTCATGACGGATAAAGGTGTCGTTTACGTGACCTGTGGCAGCTCGCTTGAGGCCAGTCCCTAAACATACTTTAGAGCTTGGTCCAGGTCGGCAATGATATCCTCAACGTCCTCAATTCCTACCGAGATCCGAACCAGCCCGTCCGTTATACCGATCCGCTGGCGATCTTCTGCCGGCATCGAGGCATGCGTCATGGTTGCTGGGTGGCTGATGAGCGTTTCTACCCCACCGAGACTCTCTGCCAGCGAACACAGCCGGACGTGGTTGAGAACCTGTCGCGCTGCCTCCAGGGACCCAAGGTCAAAGGAGATCATTGCCCCGAAACCTTTCATCTGCCTCCTGGCAAGTCGATGTTGGGGATGGGAGGCCAGACCGGGGTAGTTCACCTTCTTCACCTTCGGGTGTTTGATCAGGTGGTCAGCCACCGCCATTCCGTTCTTGTTGTGCTGGTCCATCCGGAGGGCAAGCGTTTTTACGCCGCGCAGGACTAGCCACGCATCGAAGGGCGAGAGGATCGCCCCCGCCGCGTTCTGCAAAAAGCGGAGCCGCTCGACGAGTTCGGCCGAGTTCGCAATCACCGCCCCTCCCACGCTGTCACTGTGTCCGTTTAAAAACTTTGTTGTGGAATGCACGATGAGCTCGGCCCCGAACTCAAAGGGCCGCTGGAGGTAAGGACTCATAAATGTATTGTCAACTACCAGCATCCAGCCGTTTTGTTTGGCGATTTCGCTCGATGCCTCAAGGTCGGTCAGCGTCATCACCGGATTCGTCGGCGTTTCCACATAAAGCATTTGCGTTTGAGGTCGTGCCGCCTTGCGGATCGCTTCCATGGAGGATGTATCCACAAAATCGGCTTCAAGTCCAAACCTGCAAAGGACTTGACGCAGCAGCCGATAAACGCCCCCGTACACCGGAAATGAAACGATGATGTGGTCTCCCGCCTTCAGAAGTGAAAACACTGCGTTGATGGCTGCCATCCCGGAGCCAAACGCGATACCTCCCACCCCTCCTTCCAGCGCCGCCAAATTCTTTTCGAGGGCCGAACGCGTTGGATTCTGGGTACGCGCGTATTCGTATCCCTTGTGCTTTCCAAGGGCTTCCTGAACGTAAGTCGAAGTCTGGTAAATCGGAACAATAATTGCCCCCGTGGCGGGGTCGGGCTCTTGACCAACGTGGATCGCTTTCGTCGCAAAACCCATAATGGCTCTCCTTTACGCCGACCAGATGACCCGGACGATTGACCGAATCTTTATGAGAGCGCTCAAAAAGGCCTCTCTCGACGAGCCGCGGGACTCCTCCCGCTCGCCGGTTGTCGGGCCATCGGGACAGAACTAGGTTGTTTGCTTCATCTTGTGTTCAACCCAGCAGATCCTGCCGCTGGCATTCTCCAGCAACCGCTTATGATTCGGCAGCACTTCCCGCCTCTTTCTTGCGTCCCCATTCACGGCCCCGGCGAACCATCCTACAGGACTGTTCCGATCAAGTCGAATGACTCCGGAGGAGGTTCTACAGGCATCCTGAGGGTCCAGGCAAGACTTCCTGGGTTCCCCGGCTCAGGTTGCTGGCAACCAAGCTCCCAAACGGCTTCTCGTTCTTCTCAGGGTCTCCTTCTAACCAGTTGAAACGAGGAAGGAATGAGTTATCATGGAAACCCTGGCGGGAGTGGAATCGCTCGATGACCAACCTGGTGCGACCTGACTGCATCTTTCTCAGGGGGAATCGGATGCCAATAAGCGCCGTGGACACCACCCGCAAACTGAAAGAGCCTGAGATTCAAAGTGGCCGCAGCCACTCGGTTGGGCTAAGTTGCTTGTTTGCCCCGTCCCGCACCGCGGGAGGCCAGCCAATCCCGCCGTCCCGAAGCTTAGCGGCTCCCGCCCGGCCTTTTCGGCCCACCGCCGGGAACCCGAGCACGATGGTCTTTAGAGTTTGCTTCTTGCTTTGGGCCCTCGCCTTTCCCTTTTGCACTTTCAGTTCGGCACAGTCCATGGCTGACAAGCCTGTGGCCAAGGAGACCACCGACCTCAAGATCCAGGTTCGCGGCGGCGAAGCAACTGTTCCTGTCAAGAACGCCAGCGTCTATGTCGAGTACCGGCAGGGCCGCTTCCTTGTCGGCAAGAAGAAGTATAAGTACGGAGTCAAGACCAACCATGAGGGGGTTGCCGCCGTCCGCGAGGTTCCGAAGGGAAAAATCTTGATCCAAGTGGTCGCAGATGGCTGGAAGCCGTTCGGTAAGGTCTATGAAATCGAAAACGACGAGGTTACAGTCGAGATTCTTTTGCAACGCCCCAAGAAGTGGTACTAGCCGAACAGCGTTCTCCCTCTACCTGCGCTGGGGCCGTGGTAAGTCCCCCGCCTTGGCTTAACGACGCGCCCGCGCAAAATCCCCGCCAAACCCAAAACAAAATATTGCTCAACAATTGTGCAAACTGGTGAAAGTTCCAGCCAGCAAGAGCCTTAGACCCAAAAAAATTTCCTTTTCCACAAACTTTTCAACATGCCTGTGGAAACCCGGCCGCAAAATCATTTCCGTTGCGGCATCGCAGCTATCCCTATTGAAAAGAATCGCGCAGCGCCGCTTCGCTTGCGAATCGCATAATTTTCGAGTAGTCCGCTCCCAGTCTCTCTCTCAGTCGCTCTGTATTCATGGTGTAGGACCCAAGGAAGTAAGGAAGGCTCGCCGGTGGGACAGCGGAAATTCCAAGGTTCCAAAGTACATTTAGCATAAACCGGACTACGCTTTTCCAGGGCAGGAAAACTGGACGCGCCGGGGCGATCCTAAGGCACTGTCGGAGCGTCACGGGAGGGCCTTCGCCGGCCACGTTGAGAATCTCCAATTCCCCGGGACGATAATGTTCGCAGAACCATCGCAGTAGCCTGGCCATATCATCTACGTGGACGTATTGGTACTGCGCTTTGTCACTTGCCCCCGACGGCAAAAGTAAAGGCAAAGACAGCTTTCGCCGGCGCATCCAGCGGCCAAGCCATCCTTCGCCGCTGGGCCGTCCCTGAAGGGCGCTCAGGATAAAATTGTCCATCGTCCGGCCGGCATAGATATGGGGTCGCAGAATGCACATGGCGCAACCGTTTAGCCTCCCATGAGATTCCTGGCAGATTCTATCCGCTTCCATTTTGTGCACTGCATACGGGAGGCTATGGGCTTCCAGGGCCGCATCTTCCGTCACTTGACCGGGAAGGTCGGGACCGTAGGCAGAAACGCTGGAAGGGAAGACAAAAAGTTTCACCTGGCAACTCCGCTGATTCACCCCGGCAACGGCCTCCAGCAGCCGCCGCGTGCCCTGTACATTGATTGCCCACATCTTGTCCACCTGCGTCACACCGGTCTTGACCGGATCAAACACAAATGCCAGATGGATAACAATTTCGACCTCATATCGTTGTAGCAGGAGGGTCAGCCTTTTCTCAGCCTCTCGCTCCCCGAGATTGAGTGACTCAAAGCAAAGATTGGCCAGTCCTCGGCGCGGCGGCAACAGGTCAATGCCTAGCACGCGATAATCGGCCAACAAGGGCGCTAGCCTTTGGCCGAGATTGCCCGAAATTCCTGTGACCAAAATGGCCTGGCTGTCCCTTGGCATCGCCCGCCACTATATGGAACTGCCTTTGGGTTTAGCAAGCGACCCTCGGCCATCAGCGACATCCGGAAGGCATTTTGACGGCTTACGGAGGCAATGCTAGACTACCTCTTTCGGCGGCAAAGCATTCTGCTTGCATGGCTACACCTGCCCGATTCCGCTCCACCGTCAGCTCGCTCATTTGGGCCAACATTTGGTCCCGTCCTATCCGCACTCTCCTCAGCGTCTTTGCCGTAGCCCTTCAGGTCTTTCTCGTTCTCTTCGTAATAGGCCTTACCTCAGGCATTCTCAGCGAGTGGGGAAAGAGGGTGGAAGGGATTGGTGCCGATTTGTTGGTCCAGCCCCCGAATGCCTCGATCTTCTTTGCTCTCTCGAACGCCCTCATGCCCGAACAGAGCGGCAAGAGTTTGCTGGGCGCGCCCGGGGTGGCGGGCGTAGCCCCGGTGCTTTTGGTTTTTGACGCGAGCGGAATTGACCTCATCTACGGAATTGATTACACAAGTTTCAATGGTTTGAGCAGCGGCTTCCTTTATCACGAGGGCAGGCCCTTCGGGTCCTCAACTGAAGTCATTATTGACGACGTCAAAGCCA
>DATBWB010000165.1 GCA_036514995.1 Candidatus Acidiferrales bacterium | reverse complement strand
TTCCAAAGCCGAGCATCGGCCCCGAGCCGATAATCAGGATTCCGTGGATGTCAGTCCGTCGCGGCACTTGGAGCCCTCAATAATCCACGAGGCTAAATCTCGAAGTCATCCCCTTCGGATCCGTTTGTCATCCCAACTGACTACCGCCTCCCAAAGTTCTCCATGATCTTCACGAAATCCTCGAACAGGTAGCGCGAATCGTGCGGCCCGGGCGAGGCCTCGGGGTGATACTGGACGCTAAAGAGTGGCAGCGACCGGTGGCGCATGCCCTCGTTCGTGGAGTCGTTCAGGTTGACGTGGGTTATCTCAACCTCGCTTGAGGGCAGGGACTCCGGGTCCACGGCAAAGCCGTGGTTCTGGGCGGTGATTTCCACCTTGCCGGTGAGCAGGTTCTTGACCGGGTGGTTCGAGCCGTGGTGGCCGAACTTCAGCTTGAACGTGCGCCCGCCGAGCGCCAGGCCGCACAACTGGTGGCCCAGGCAAATCCCGAGGATGGGGACGCGGCCGAGCAGGCCCCGAATGGCCTCAATGGCATAGGTGCAAGGTTCCGGATCGCCCGGCCCATTCGAGAGAAAGACGCCGTCGGGTGCAAGCGCGAGAGTATCCGCCGCCGAAGTCTTTGCCGGCACCACCGTCACCCGGCATCCATGGTCGGCGAGCAATCGAAGGATGTTCTGTTTGATCCCGAAATCGTACGCCACCACGTGAAACTTCGAGGGCGTTAACATGGGCAGCCCCGTGCTCAGGTGGAAGCTCCCTTCCGACCAGGCGTAAGGGTCCTTCACCGACACGCCGCTTGCCAGTTCCAGCCCGGCCATGCTCGGACTCGACCGGGCTTGTTCCACAAGCCTGCCCGTATCGCTCTCCAAGGTGGAGACGACACCTCGCATCGCGCCGTGCTTGCGCAGGTGCAGCACCAGGGCGCGCGTATCAATCTCGCTGATGACGGGTATCCGGTGCCGCTCGAGGTAGCCCTGGGCGGTTTCCTGGCTGCGCCAGTTGCTGCTCAGTTGGGAAAATTCCCGCACCACCAAAGCTTCGATGTAAGGCTTGCCCGATTCCTGATCGGCGGCATTCGCGCCCACGTTGCCGATATGGGGACAGGTCAGGACAACAATCTGACCGGCGTAGCTTGGGTCGGTGAAGACTTCCTGGTATCCGGTAAGAGAGGTATTGAAAACAACTTCTCCGGCACGAGAGGCGGCGGCACCGGCCGCCCGGCCGCTAAACGTCCGACCGTCTTCGAGCGCGAGCACGCCGCGGCGTGCCCGCCGGGGTTGGAGCTGGGGCGTCAATCGTCGTCCTGCCAGGCCTTTGAAGCAGCCTCGAATCCCGATTGGTGTGTTCTCGCTTCATGGGCTGCCATTCGGGGTGGTTCGGAGCGCGCCGAACTTGTCAAATGGCCAGTAACAAAAGACCGCTTTGCCGTATATGAACTTGGCCTCCACCGTGCCCCAGACGCGGCTGTCATTCGAGCTCGAGCGGTGATCCCCGAGGACGAAGTAATGGTCAGGCGGAATCCGCGTCGCCGGGTAGGAGGTGGTGTCGTAGAAATCGGGCCGGATATAAGGCTCGGTCAATTCCTTGCCGTTGACCCAAACGTGGCCGCGGCGAACTTCCACCGTCTCGCCCGGCAAGCCGACCACGCGCTTGATGAAAGACTTCGTCCGATCCATGGGATACCAGAAAACCACGATGTCGCCGCGCTGGATGGCCTCAAAGCGATAGACGAACTTGTTGATGAAAATGCGCTCCTGGTCGGTGAGCACGGGCACCATCGAGGTCCCTTCGACCTTGACCGGCTGATAGAGAAAGACAATGATGATGGCGGCCAGACCGGCGGCAACAAAGAGGTCGCGCAGCCAGAAACGCAATTCAGAAAGAAAGGGCCGTGGGGCGGGTGGGGGCGTTGCTGGTGAGGCTACTCGGTTCGGGCGCTCTTCCATCCCCATAGTTTTCGGTCGCTGGTTTTATACCACAGCCTTCTCGACCGAGCAACCCCTCTCTGCGTTGCCCGGCCTCGCCCGACCGTGAGCGGCTGTGTGCCGGATCGTTGCCAAAAAACCGAGAATCGCACCACAATGGATGCCAGGCTCTCTCCACCGGGCAATTCCCTTCTCGCTCTGATCATCCCTGCCTTGAATGAGGAGCAGGCCATCGGCGGCGTTCTGGCCAGCCTGCCACTCGAATGGTTTTCTCAGATCCTGGTGGCGGATAACGGCAGCACCGACCGCACCGCATGGATTGCCGGGAACGCCGGGGCCGAGGTCGTGCGCGAAGCGCGCCGCGGTTATGGCAGCGCCTGTCTGGCCGCCCTGGCCCGGCTGCAGCCGGAGATCGAGATTGTCGTATTCATGGATGGAGACGCAAGCGATGATCCAGCCGATCTGCCGGCAATCGTCGAACCGATCCTGCGCGGCGAGGCAGAGTTGGTCATCGGTTCACGTACGCTGGGCCGGAGCGAACCCGGGGCGCTCACGCGGCAGCAGCGTCTCGGAAATTGGCTGGCGACGCGGTTCATCAACTGGTGTTATGGCGTGCGGTTCACCGATCTCGGGCCCTTTCGGGCGATCCGGCGGGACGCGCTTGAAAGGCTGCGCATGGCCGATCGGGACTACGGCTGGACGGTCGAAATGCAGGTGAAGGCGGCACGGCAGCCATTGCGCGTGGTGGAAGTGCCGGTGCACTATCGGCCCCGCGTCGGCCGCTCCAAGATTTCCAGAACCATCAAGGGTTCGATTCTTGCCGGGATGAAAATCCTCTGGACCGTGCTTCGCTACCGGCTGCTTTCGTAAACGAGAATGGCGAGGATTGCAGCCACGGCTGTCTCGGTGCGAAGTATGGCGGGACCCAGCGATGCCTCCAGGAAACCCGCCCCTCGGGCGACGCTAACCTCCGCGTCCGTCCAACCACCTTCGGGGCCAATCGCCACCGCCGCCGACCTGGCCTCTCTTCCGGCCAACACTTCCTTCAGCGGTTTTGCCTCCGGCGATTCTGAGAGGAAGAGTTTGAGCGGCGCGGAGGCTTCGCGCAAAGCGCGCTCGACTCCCGCCGGGGTCGCAAGCCGGGGAATACGCAACTGTCGCGACTGCTCGGCCGACTCGAGCAAAATCTTTTGCCACCGCCCCAGGCGTTTTCTGGCGGCATCGGCCAGCCCCTTCTGGCTGCGCCCGGCGATGATCGGGATGACCTCGGTCACCCCCAACTCAGTCGCCTTTTCGAGACACCACTCAAACCGCGGAAACTTGATGAGAGAAAGGAGGAGACTGATCTCGAGGCGCGGCTGCTCGACCGGCACGCGTTCGAGAAGGTCGAATTCGATCGCATCCCGCTTCACCGCCGCCACTCGCCCCAGCCAAACGCTGGATTGATCGGAAAGCTCGTAGAGCTGGCCCGTACGGGCGCGCAAAACGCGGCCGAGGTGCTCGGCTTGCTCCCCCTTGAGCACTGCACGGCCGCCTTGGAACGCTTCGACAAAGAATCGGCGGCGCAAATTCTTGTTCCCCGGGCGCTCGAGGCCTATACTGCGGCTGCTCGTCCCGCTCCAGCGTCCCGGCTGGCCGGGACTTGCCACGCGCGGCGCCATTATGCCACTGAACTGCTTCGGCCAAGCTCTTGGCCGCCTCACATTGCTTGCCACCCTGCTCCTGTTCCCGGCCACGGGCCATCCCCAACTGGTTGTGGAAGGTCCGCATCTGCTCGCCCGGGGGCGCTACGAATTTCGCGTTGGCGGAAAGCAGGTTGGTTTCGAAGATTGGAAAACTTTCTTCACCAGGGACAGTTTCATCCTTGCCGGCAACGCGCAGATCACGGAACCAGCCGTAAAGTATGGGTTTCGCTTCACGATGGGCACAGATTTTTCTCCGAAGGAGCTGGACATCGAACTTACCCTGGGCAGCCAGAAGTTGGCCGGCACTTATCAGTTCTCAGCCGAGGAGGCCCATCAGGTAGTGACAAGTTCTCAAAGCCGGAGTGAACGTCGAGTGCGGATGCCGGCAGGTTACAAGGCGGATTTCGGATCGCCGCTGTTCAACTTCCACGCCCTCCATCAACAAAGTTTTGTGCGCGGCCAGCCGAAGATGTTCGATGTCGTCTTGATCTCTTTGCCCACCCTGGTGGCGTCGGCCACCCAGCAAACCTACACCTACCTGGGGAACGAGCCGCTCGACCGCAAAGGGGCGAAGGTGGACGCGCGCCATTTCCGGTTTGAGACCTCCGTAGATGGCCAGCCCTACCTCGCCGAGATCTGGACGGATGCGGACGGCATGCCGTTGCTGATCCGGCGCGGTTCCGGCGCTTCTCTTGAAGAAACAGAACTGGTGCAGATGGAAACCTTGCCGCGGCGCCGAGTGGCACCTTAAAGGCGTACCCCAGCCCGGCTCCGCGAGGATGGGCTACCCGCTTTGCCGGTAGGGCTATCCAAAAATATCTTTCACTTTTTCAAAAAGAGAGCTGTCCCGCTCGGCGGGACGACTCTCGGCCGGCATGGTTTGGCCAAGCTGCTCGAGCAATCGTTTTTGCTCGCGGGTGAGCTTGGAAGGTGTCACCACGCGGATGTGCACAAAGAGGTCGCCGTGACCGCCGCCATTCACTTGCGGCATGCCGCGGCCCTTCAAGCGAAAGATCGAGCCGGTTTGCGTCCCCTCGGGAATTTTTAGCTTCTCCTCGCCGTCCAGTGTCGGAATTTTGATCTCGGTTCCAAGCGCTGCCTGAGGGAACGTGATTGGGATGGTGCAATAGAGGTCGGCGTCCTTCCGCTCGAAAAACGGATGCTCCTCGACGTGGAGGACAACGTAAAGGTCGCCGGGCGGGCTGCCATGCCAGCCGACCTCCCCTTCCCCGGAATAACGCAGCCGGGTGCCGGTGTCCACGCCGGGGGGAATGCGGATTTCCAGGGTGCGCTCCTTCTCCGCGCGACCCTCGCCGCGGCAGCTCGAGCAGGGTTCCGGAATCACGCTGCCGGTCCCCTGACAGGTGTGGCAGGTTCTGGAAATCGTGAAGAATCCTTGCTGATAACGCACCTGTCCACGACCGTGGCAGGTGGAGCAAGTTGCCGGCTTTGTGCCCGGCTGCGCTCCCGAACCCTGGCAGGCGCGACAAATCTCCAGCCGAGGGATCTTGATTTTGGTCTTGAGGCCGAAGGCGGCTTCCCCAAACTTGATTCTCAGGTCGAAGCGCAGATCGGCGCCGCGCTCGACGCGCCCGCGCCGGCTCCCTCCGCCCGTCCCGAACAGATCGCCAAAGCCGAACAGGTCGCCGAAGATGTCGCTGAATTCGTCGAAGACTGTGCTGGAGAAATCAGGGGTCCATCCCGCGCCCGCCGTGCCGACACCGGCGTGGCCAAAGCGATCGTAGGTGGCGCGCTTCTGGGAGTCGGAGAGGATGGCATAGGCCTCGCCCGCCTCTTTGAATCTCTCTTCCGCCTCGTGCTTATTGTCCGGGTTGCGGTCGGGGTGCCACTTGAGAGCGGCCTTGCGGTAGGCCGCTTTGAGCTCCTCGGCCGAGCAATGGCTGCTGGCCTCCAGCACCTCATAATAATCGCGCTTGTTGTTTGGCACTGCTTGTCCCGTTCGGGGGTCTCCTAGTTGATGTCGAGGCGACTCGTTGGCTTGCCCGGTTCAGGCTCCCCGCTGACTTCGGGCTCGGAACTCGGCTGAGGATGCACGGCCACGCGCACCAGGACGGGTCGAAGCACTTTGTGGCGGAAGGTATAACCGCGTTGTACCTCCGCGACCACCGTGTGATCGGGCAGGTCGGCCCTCTCCATCCGCTCCACCGCATGATGATAACGCGGATCGAAACGCTTGCCGGCAGCTTCGATGGCTTTTAATCCGAAGCGTTCCAGGGTTTCCACAAG
This sequence comes from Candidatus Acidiferrales bacterium, assembly GCA_036514995.1. Taxonomy (NCBI): domain Bacteria; kingdom Pseudomonadati; phylum Acidobacteriota; class Terriglobia; order Candidatus Acidiferrales; species Candidatus Acidiferrales bacterium. Next base: position 14,308 of record DATBWB010000165.1, on the reverse strand, counting down.
CTGTTTGAGGATCAGCTCAAATCCCTTCCGGTATTCTTCAGCGCCACCCTCCACCGGGAGAGCCAGAGACCGATCCAGCGCGTCCACCACCGGCAACAAAGCCTCAATTACGCCCGCGGCAGCCAGTTGTCTGGCTTCGGCCACCTCGCGCTCCACTCGTTTGCGAAAATTCTCGAAATCCGCCTGGCGCCGGACGAGCTGGTTCCAGAGCTCTTCCTTTTCCACTCTCAGCTTGCGCAACTGGTCGTCCAGGTTTTCGGCGGCAGCAGCCGGCGCTTCCACGGCGGCTCCCGGAGCTGCTGCCACACCATTCGCTTCAGTCCCGCCCTCGGAACCAACCTGGTCGTTGGTGGTTTCTTCTGGCTTGTGGTTGTTTTCGTTGGCTGACATTACTTGAGCGGGCCTCAATTCTCGCTGAGGACTCGGGTGAAGAACCGGGCCACATAGGAAACCGCGCCAATGGCTCGCTCATAAGGCAAACGGGCCGGGCCGAGGATGGCAACCGAGCCCGGCGTGCGGTCCCCGCAACGATAGGGGGCGCAGATCAGCGCAAAATGTTTCATAGCCGGCGGTCCTTCCTCGAGCCCGATGGCAATATGCAGGGGAGCCGCCGACGGGCCCATGTATTCGGAAAAGAGCTTCAGCAATTTCTCTTTCTGCTCGAGCGCCTCAAGCAGCTCGTGCAACTTCTCCTGATCCTGGAACTCAATCCGGTCGGCCATGTTGGCCCGGCCCTCGAGATAAAGGTCGCCTTGCATGTCGGGCAGCAGAATTCCTCGTTCGCAGAGCAGCACCGCATTTTGCAACAGCCGGTCATACTCCCGCCGCTCGGCTTTCACACGCCGCAGGATCTCAGCGCCAATTGTCTCCAGCGACCAGCCGGCAAAATTTCGATTCAGATAGTTCGCCGTCTCGTCCAACTCCTGCTGCGTAAAGGGCACGTCGCATGTTATGACGCGGTGCTCGACCAGTTTCGACCGCGACGCCAGCACCACCAGAATCCGGCCGTCCGGCAAAAGGATAAAGCGGATAAACTCCAGCACAACCTTCGCCAGCGGCGGTGAAACCACGATGCCCAGGGAATGGGACATGAGCGAAAGCACGTGCGAGCCGCGCTCCAAAATCTCCTCCGTGGTGGTCGCGCTCCGCAATGTGCTTTCAATCAGCTCTTCATCGGCTCGGCTCAGACGGGCCTGCCACGCAACCCGGCCGGCGTAGAAGCGGTAAGCCTGAGCCGTCGGGAGCCGCCCCGCAGAAGTATGGGGCTGGTCGAGCAATCCGTCGCTTCCCAGCTCAGCCATAGCCTTCCGCACCGTGGCCGCACTCCACTCCCGGTGTTGGCCTGCCACCGTAGCCGAAGGTACCGGCTCGCCCGTTTCGATATAGGTGCGCACGATGGCTGCCAGGATTTTGCGGTTCCTCACTTCGTGCTGTGCCGTGCGACCCATAACCTAACTCTATAACTTCCAAGCGATTAGAGTTTCGCCGTGCTGTACGTACCCGCTCCTTCACCATTCTAGCGGCCACGGCAAAAGGCTGTCAAGTAACGGAAAAGAGGCCAGGCTCAGCCGGTGGCTCCAAATCCACCCGTGTCAATCTGCGCCCTCTGTAACCGGCCACTGTAGTCAATGTAGATCGCTTTCCACTCGCTAAAGACATCCAGGGCAGCCACCCCCGCCTCACGATGGCCGTTCCCCGTCTGCTTGGTGCCACCGAAGGGCAGGTGCGTCTCCGCCCCAATCGTGGAATGGTTGACATAGAAGATGCCGGTATACATATCCCGCATGGCGATAAATGCCTTGTTGAGATCCTGGGTGTAGATCGAGGCGCTGAGCCCGTAGGCGACCCCATTCCCGATTTCGACCGCGTGCTCCAACGAGTCACAGGGAATCACGGAGACCACCGGCCCAAAGATTTCCTCTTGGGCCACGCGCATCCTGGGATCGCAGTCGCCAAAAATAGTTGGCTCGTGGAACCAGCCGCGGTCGAATCCCCCGCCGCTGAGGCGGTGGCCCCCGCAGTAGAGCTTGGCACCCTCGCCGATTCCAATCTTCACGTATTCCTCGACCGTCTCCAATTGCTTCTGGTTGACGCACGGTCCCATCTCGGTTTGCGGATCAAGGCCGTTGCCCACCCGCAGCCGCTTGGCGCGCCCGGCAAACTTATCCAGAAACTCGCCATAGACCTTCTTATGGACCACCACGCGGCTGGCGGCGGTGCAGCGCTGGCCGGTGGTGCCAAAGCCGCCCCAGATGGCGCCCTCGACCGCCAAGTCGAGCTTGGCGTCGTCCATCACCATGATGACGTTTTTTCCGCCCATCTCGAGGCAAGAGTGCTTGAACCCCGGGGCGCAAGCTTCCGAGACGCGCCGCCCAACCTCGGTCGAGCCGGTGAAGGAAACTAACCGCACGTCCGGATGGTTCATCAGCGGCACACCCGCTTCACCGCCGCTTCCGGTCACATAGTTGACCACCCCCCGGGGCACTCCCGCCTCGTGCAGCACCTGCACAAAATGAGAGGCGGACAACGGAGTGTCCGTGGCCGGCTTGAACACAACCGTGTTCCCGCAAACCAGCGCCGGGAAAATCTTCCATGACGGGATCGCCATCGGAAAATTCCACGGGGTGATGATCGCGCAAACGCCAATCGGCATCCGCACCGACATGGCAAATTTGTTGGGCAGCTCGGAAGGAACGGTCTGACCAAACTGGCGGCGACCTTCGCCCGCCATGTAAAACCCCATGTCAATCGCTTCCTGCACGTCGCCGCGCGTCTCCAGCAAGACCTTTCCCATCTCGCGCGTCATATCCCGCGCCAGGGCCTCTTTCCGTTCCACCAGCATTTGCGCGGCGCGAAAGAGAATCTCCCCTCGCTTTGGCGCCGGCACCAGCCGCCAGCGCTCGAAGGCTTGCTTGGCGGCCGCAACGGCATCGTCCACGTCGCACTTGTCCGAGGCTTGAAAAAGACCCACCAGTTCGGTGCGCTCGGCAGGATTCAAATTCTCAAAGGTCTTGCCGCATTTGGCTTCCACCCACTCACCGTTGATCAGGTTCTTATAGACTTTCGGCGGCGCCATGATGCCTCCTGAAGGATCGGGTCGTAAATCGTTGACGCAGCGATGAACAGAAAATTGAATCTAGCAAATCAGCGACCCTTGGTCAACGCGAGCCCCGAATGGATCGGAGCGCGTTTCCCAAACTCCCCACGAAGAAAAGATGGCAGGGGAATGGCTGCCGCCGGCCGGTATTCTGTGACACCTGGCGAGGCTGGCCTCCCTTGAGGTAGGTGGGGTGGCCCGCTTTCCCCGCCTTCCGGCGACAGGCGATCCCGCTCTGCCCGATGGCTAGCGCGGCGGGCTGCTTGGGTTGCTCGGACCCGAAGGCGGTGAGGGGGAGGGTTGCGCGGCGGGCGGCCGGGGAGCGCCAGCACCGGCAGTCTCCGGTCCCAATCCAAGTTTGATCAGAGACCGTGCATCGAGCCGGCCCGTCGGCTCAAGGCCGCTCACCTGCTGAAAGCGTTGCATGGCATTGGTGGTTTGAGCATCCCACACGCCGGCCGGCTCGCCTTTCAGGTAGCCTTTTTGAATCAAGGCCGCTTGAATTTCGGTAATGCGCGAGGGGGTCGGCCGTAGCTGCCCCTGGCGACGTTTTCGACGCCATGACCTTTTGCGGCCCCGCTGTTTGTTGATCTTCGCCGTGGCCGTCCCGACGCCTGGGGACGTCCCGCTCCCGGCCGAGCCGGTTTCTTTCACCTGGCTCGCGGCCGATGCCCCTGGTTCCATCCCGCATAGCAGGACAAGGACCAGCGCCGCGAAGAGACAAGCAATCAGAAGCCGCCGCAATCTTGCGCAGGCCTTCATAGGAATCGTCGCACGCCCTCTACTGGCCCTCGGCGGGCAAAGTGCCGGCCAGAAACAGCGTCGTCATTCGCCCCTCCGGCCCGCGCCGCTCGACGCGGAACATCGCGTCGTCTCCGGGCCGGAGCGAGCGCTGGATGCGGCGAAAATCCGCCTGGCTGTCGATCGGCTGTTGATTGAACTCGACGATGATATCGCCGCGCGCCAGGCCAATCTCATCAGCAAAGCTTCCTGGCTCGACGCCCACCACTGCGACTCCGTGGGGTTCGCGCATGCCGAGCTGGCTGGCAATCTCCGGAGTGACCTCGCCCAGCCGGAGACCAAACGCCGCCGCCTCCCCGCCCTGTTCCGGCAGCGCCCCGCCAGGCACACCCGCCACCTCGGGAAAGATCTTGGCGCGGTCTTCGACCGCCACCCCTATTTCACTTTCTTTCTTCTGCCGAACAACGCGCAAGCGAATCGTCTCGCCGATGGGCGTCGCGGTAATCTTGTTCACCAGCTCGTCGCCGGTGCGCACCGCCTGACCGTTGAATCCCGTTACCACATCCTGAACCTTCAACCCGGCGCGTTCGGCCGGGCTGCCGGGCCGGACCTCACTGATGACCACTCCATAGGTCACGCCAAGCTGGCGCAAGAGCGCGGGATTCTCCGAGTCGGCGGCCCGGAAGGAAATCCCGATCGAACCCCGCACCGGCCGGCCGTATTTGATGATCTGGTTGTACACGCTGATGGCTATGTTCGACGGCAAGGCAAACCCCACGCCCTCAAATCCGCGCGTCTGCGTGATGATGGCGGTGTTGATCCCGATCACCTCGCCGGCCAGATTGACCAGCGGGCCGCCGGAATTGCCGGGGTTGATGGCCGCGTCGGTTTGCAAAAACCTTTGCAACTGGCCCCCGCCGGCCACCACCCGGTTGTCGCGGTTCTTGGCGCTAATAATGCCGGCTGTCATCGTTGCCTCGAGGCCAAAAGGGCTGCCGAAGGCAAGCACCCAATCGCCGACGTTCACGCCCTCAGAATTTCCCAGGCGGGCTGTCGGCAAGGCTTTGCCGGCATCAATCTTGATTACGGCCAGGTCGGTTTCGGCATCGAACCCGATGACCTTGGCGTCGTACAGCTTGCTTTCCTCATAGAGCCGAACCTGAATCGTGTCGGCCGCCTTGTTGTTTCCCTGGGTAATCACGTGGTAGTTGGTGATGATCAACCCGCTCTTGTCCACAATCACGCCCGAGCCGAGACTCCGCTCCGGCCTCGGTTCCATGTCGAACGGGCCGAAAAACCGATCGAAGAAATCTTCAAAAGGCCCGCCCTGACCGGGTGCCGGCCGCCGCCTTGGTCGCCGCTGCGGCAGCGATCGGGTGTTGATATTCACCACCGCCGGCTCAACCGCTTTGGCGATCTGCCCGAAGGTCGAACTCATTTGGACGGGGCTCGGCGCCGCCAGCGGCGATGCCCCGGGTACTCCGCCCTGCTCCCGCGCTGCCCGCGCGTTATGGGAAATCACTGTCCCAATCAGAATACCCACCGCAAGTGTGGCAACCACCAAACCTGCCGAGAAGACCTTGCGCCGGCGCGCCCAGGTCAGAATTTCATGCCAGGGGAAGTTCATCGGGCCTCCAAAGGTAGTCCAAAACCCAACAATTATATCATCCTGCCGCCCACCCGTCAGGTACCTAGACGTTGCCTTTCTGCCCGGGTGAGCAACGTCTCTTGAAGCTTGGACGTTGGGCGGGCAGTCGCGGTTGTATTACGGGTTTCGTTCCTCGGGCTGGATGGGGGCTGGCGATTCCACCGCCGCCGGCGCAGGGCCTTTCAACTCAGCCAGCAAGATGCCGGCCAGAATGAGCGTGGCCCCGATGGTAGCCCGCCCTCCGAGCCGCTCCCCGTAGAAAATATAAGAAGTGATCCCCGCAAAGACGGGCTCCAGGCTGAAAATAATCGCGGTGTGCGTCGCTGAAGTGAATTGCTGCGCCCAGACCTGCACCGAGAAGGCGAGGGCGGTGCCAAGAATCCCGGTAATGGCCAGGGCCAGCAAAAAATCGTGGCCCGGCCGCAAGCGCGGCGCTTCCAGACCCAACAGCGAAGTCGCCGGCACCAACGCGCTGGCCAAAAGCGCCCCGGTCACGATCTGCCCCAGCGTGAGCCAGGCGGTCGGCATCTTCGGGCTGTAGCGCTCGATGAGCACGATGTGCCCGGCAAACGCGCATGCCCCGGCAAGCGTCCAGAGGTCGCCGCGATTGACGCGGAACGGCCCGGCGGGGATGGTCAGGAAATAGAGGCCCAGCAAGGCCACAAAGACACCCAACCCGGTCCAACGGTTGATCTTTTTTCCATAAAAGGCGGCGACCAACAACGGAACCAACACCACCGAGAGACCGGTGATGAATGCCGATTTCGAGGGGGTGGTGTAAAGGAGCCCGGTCGTCTGGCAGGCGTAACCCACGATCAGGAAGAAGCCGATTTGCGACGCGGCCAGCAGGGTCTCGCGCTTTGCCCCGCGAAGCTGGCGGTGAAAAATCAGGGCGAGCAGCAGGCTTGCCAGGGCCATGCGGCTGGCCAGAAACACGAACACAGAAACGTCGGCCAGCGCATTCTTCACCACCACAAAGGTGGAACCCCAGATGAAGGTGATGATGACAAGAGAAAGGTCTGCTTTGGCTCGCTTGCCCATGCTCATCCCGCAGAGCGGAATGCGCGGGAGTGTATTCACTCTTGTGACCGCGTGCAAGCCCGCCCAAGACAATTGGAGAAACAACGCCGAAGTGTCTCTGGCGGGCAAGTCAAGCCGCACATCGGCGTGGCCGGGCGAGTCCCGTTCCAACCATTTCGCACGGGACGGGAGCCGTTTGCTTGACGGCCGAGTATCGTGAGTGTAGGTTGGTTTTGGAGGAGGGAACGATGTCGGCAAAAGGCCTCACTTCCCTGGCGGTGCTCGCCCCGATTCTATCGGGGCTCGCGATCGCTTGGTCCGGCCTGGCGCAATGCGCCGCCCTGCCACAAGCGAGCGAGCCTCGCCCCAAAGGGGCCATCGCGCAGGCCAGCAAACCAGCCAAGCCGGCAGCTCCCAAGTCCGCTGCCCCGCGCTGGGTGGAGCTTCGCAGCCAAAATTTTGTCGTGGTCAGCGATTCGACCGTCGCTGCTGCCGCGCCGGTAGTGCAAAACTTTGAGCTGGCGCGGGCCGTCTTCCGAAACCTTTTTCCAAACGCTCAAGTGAATCCAGGCCGGGCGTTTGTGATCTATGCCTTTCGCGACGGGCGCGGCTTTGCCGACCACCAACCCGCTGAACTCGAGCCCTCCCTCCGGCGCTCCGGCTATTTTCGCCGGGAAGAGGACAAGCACCTCATCGCTCTTCGACTGGATCTAGCCGAGCCTTTTCGCTCGGTGGTACACGAGTACAGCCATCTGCTCGTGGCGCTTAACTATCCCCATGCCCCACAGTGGCTCAACGAGGCCATCGCTGAATTTGTAACCGCGGCTCAGCTTGCCGGCGGCAAACTTCGCCTCGGCTTGCCCGTGCCCCATCTGCTTCGCGCCCTCCGCGAGCATGACTGGCTGCCGTTGGCTGAAATCGTCAAGGCAAGCCGGAATGCTGACTTTTTCAAAGAGGAAAAGAAAGCGGAACGTTTTCGGGCGGAGAGCTGGATCCTTCTCCACTACCTCGAGCTGGGCCAACTCGCTTCCCGCCTGCCTCACTACCTGAAGCTGTTCGAGCGCGGCGAAGACCCCGAGGAGGCCTGGCGTCATGGCCTCTCCCTCGACCTGGATGCCCTCGGTCCCATCCTCCAGGAATATGCATTCTCAGGCAAGCTGCCATCGGTCGAGCTTCCGGTGAGCGCAATTCCCCCGGCAGAAATCCTGGGGAGCCGAGAGCTTTCGCCGGCCGAAACGCTGGCCTATCGGGGCGACTTGCTTGCCCACATCGGCCATGGCGATGCCGCCGGAAAGCTGCTGCTCGAGGCCATTCGGCGTGATGGGAAATTGGCTCCCGCCTTTGCCGGCCTGGGTTTGCTCGAATTTCGCCGGCAGAACTGGGAGGATGCCGAGCGTTACTTTGCTACCGCCGTCGGGCTCGATGCCGCAGACTACCGGGCACACTATTTCTATGCCGGCGTCTTGATGCGGCGTCCACCGCAAGCTGACGAAACACCGCGAGAGCTGCGGGAAAAAGCGGCAGTGAGTCTCGGTCGCGCCATCGCGTTGAACCCGGAGTTTGCGCTCGCCTATGACTCGCTCGCTCGCGTCTATCGCCTGCTGGGCAGGCCGGAGGAGGAATATGCCCCGCTCATCGAGCGCGCCGCCGCCCTCGACCCCGCCGACGTGACCCTCCAGATCAGCCTGGCCCAGTTGCGGCTTTTTGAGGACAAGCTGCTTGCCTCGCGTGAGGTTGCTCAGCATGCCCTGGAAATCTCCCATACGGAGCGGGATCGCGTGCTGGCGGAAAGTTTCCTCGACATGGTGGAGGAAAAAATTCGCGAACCTCAGCCTCCCACGCCGCGCCTGGTCATGCGCTCGGGCGCCGTGAGCGACGAGCCTGGTCCCGTTCCGCCTCCACCGCTCCCGCCCGGCGCCAAAAAATCCTACACCCCGCCGCCCGAACCTCTGCCTCAACTCGGTCGCCGCGAAGGACTTCAGTTACCCGACCCGAAAGTGCCCACGCAGAGCACCCTCTGGGGCACAATCGAAGCAGTGGGGTGTAAAGGCGAATTCACCCTCTCCGTAAAATCGCAGGACGTGGTTGTTCGCCTGCACGCCGGCGACCCGTCAAAAGTTGAATTTTTTTCGCGCGATCCCGCCACCTTCGCCGAAAGTTTCAACCCTTGCGCTTACACCGGCGGCTACGTCCTGGTGGCCTACCGCCAGATCGCCGAGCCCGCAGAATGGGACGGCGAATTGATTTCTGTGGAATACTTCCCGCCCCGAGTCTCTGCGAAAAAGAAAAGATAGGCCTCTATTGCGTCTTGGCGCTGCTCGCCGAACCGTTCCTTATTTCTCTCTCGTGGCTGTGTGCGGCAGTGAAGCTCAGTTTTCGATTTCGGCCAGCGCCAGAAGGGTGAGAAAGATGCGCTGCAAGCCGAGCTCGCGGCCGGTTGGGTCGTACCACTCGCCGGGCGAATGAGACTGGCCGCTGCGGCCCCCGCCGCCCATCGCCAGCGATTCGATGCCCAGCGACAGCCCCAGATTGGCGTCGGTCGAAGAGCGTTGCTGGCGGGCGCGGTTGCCAAGCGCTTGATCCACGGCGAGCAGCATCCGGAGCAGATGCGAATTCTCCGGCAACTCCCCGCCCGGACGCGCGCCCATGACGCGAAAATCGGCTTCGAGCGTTACGTTCTTTCGCGTCGCCGCAGCCGATTCTTCGTCCATCCCCCGGCGCACCGCTTCTCGCAAGGCCGCGAGCACACCGTCAATCTCCGCTTCGGACTCGGAACGGATGTCCACTTTCATCGAAGCGGAATAAGGCACCGAGTTGACGGACGTGCCGCCGCGGATTTCGCCGATGTTATAGGTGGTTCGGGGGCTCGTAGGAGGCCTATACACCGAAAAATAAACGACGGCGCGGGAGAGCGCCTGAATCGGGTTCGGCATGCCGAAGTCGGACCAGCTATGCCCGCCGGGGCCGTTGATCGTTATCTCGAGCCGGCGGCTCGGCAATGCCTTGGTGGTGATGGTGTCGGTCTGGGCATTGTCGATGACAATGGCATAGCCGAACCGGTCGCGGTAGGTTTCCATCAATTGGCGCATGCCGCGCAGGTTGCCTTCTCCCTCTTCGCCCGTATTGGCCGCTAACACAATCGTGGCCCTGGTGCGAATTCCGCTCGCTCCGAGGGCGCGGGCCACGGCGATCAGGGCAGCCAGCCCCGCGCCATTGTCGCCAATGCCCGGAGCCATCAGTCTCGTTCCTTCACGGCGCACCGTCACGACCGTTCCCGGGGGGAAAACCGTGTCGAGGTGAGCGGAGAGGAGAATCACTCGCCGCGGGTCGGCCCCGCGGCGTTCTGCCACGACGTTGCCGGCAGAATCAAGCCTCGCCTCGTAGCCCAGAACGCGAAACACCTGCTGCATGTGCTCGGCTCGTCGAGCTTCACCAAAGGGAGGAGCAGGGATTTGCGTGATCTGGATTTGCTGATCGGTAATCCACTGCCCCTCGGCAGCAAAGACTCGCAGGCCCCGGCTCACCCGCGGATTTTCCAGCAGCGCGCGAATGGAGGTTTGAGTCGTGCTTGAAGCGGATGCCTGCATGAGGAGGAGCGCCCCCAAAACGCCCCAAAACCATGTCAGCCCGGTCAGCAAATGGTTTCGCTCACTTGCCCGCCCGCGGCAGGCAGAAAAGAGTTCTCGGACGCCCAGTGCCATAGGGAACAGGCCCGGGCGGCTATTCTCGCGCGCGGACGGAGGCGCGAGTCCCCTCGCCGCACAGAATCAGGACTTCCTCCTCCGTCAGCAGGCGCGGCGATTGTTTGGCAGCGGCAAAAATCCGCTCCACCACTTCTTCGGTAGCCGGTATGCCGCGTTTCTCCAGCCAGTAGATGACGTTCGATTTTCCGCTCATCGGCCCAATCTCGATGACCTGCTCCAGCCCGAAGAAGTGCGAGGGCACGCCGGAATAGACCGAGTTGGCCAGCAGCGTGTCGTTCTTGCGAAAGGCCTTGATGATCGCGGCCGCATGCACTCCGGTGGCAGTACGAAAGGCGTCTCGTCCCACCACCGGATAATTGGCCGGGATCGGGGTGCGGGTGGCGCGAGAAACCGCCAGGCAATAGTCGCGCAGGCGGGAAAGGTCCCGGTCAATCAGCCCCATCAACTTGAGATTCACGAGCAGCAAATCCATGGGAGCGTTTCCGACGCGCTCGCCGAGCGAAAGCGCGGCGCCATGCACCTGGTCAGCGCCTGCCGCAATGGCTGCCAGGCTGTTGGCAATGGCCAGGCCGCGGTCGCAGTGCCCGTGCCAATCTACCCGTACGCTCTTCCCGCTCCTTCCCACCACTTCTTCAATGACGAATTTGACCAGGTTGTATGCGCCCTGCGGCATGGCATGGCCCACCGTGTCGCAGATGACGATGGCGGAAGCGCCGCCATCGAGCGCTGCGCGGTAAAGCAACTTCACTGTTTCCGGATCGGTCCGTATCGTGTCCTCGGTGACATACATCACCGGCAGCCCCAGCGAGCGCGCATACTTGACCGCCTTTTCGGTCGTCCGAAGCAGATGATCCACCGTCCAGTCTTCGGTGTAACGCCGGATGGGGCTCGAGCCGATAAATGTGGCCGCTTCAATGGCCATGCCCGCTTGCTCGGAGGCTTCGGCAATGGGCCGTATGTCCGCTTCGATCGTGCGCGCCGCGCAGTTCGGCCGGATCTTCATCCCGGCATCGCGAATTTCCTTTGCCAGGCGGATCACGTCGGCTTTGGCCCGCGGGCCTGCCCCGGGCAGGCCGATGTTCACTGAATCAATCCCGAGCGCCTCCATCAGATGCAGGATTTCGATTTTTTCTTCGATGGTAGGATCGTGGACGGAGGGGTTTTGCAGGCCGTCGCGGAGCGTCTCATCGTCCAGCATCACCCGCCGGCCGCGCGGAATTTCTGGCTGAGCGACGGTGTTCCAATCAAAGATCAGTTTGTCGTAGTCCACTTACCCTCTGCCACCCGAATCCCGAGGCTTCGGGATCGGGACGCATCAGTCGCAAAGGTTCGGGGCACCGCAACCTGACCCGGCGCTAATAGCGGTGCACGTAAGACCTCGGCAGTTCGTTCGGGTCAGGCTTATAAAGTGTTTGACAGAATTCGCACCGATAGACCTCTGCGTTTTTCCCCAGCAGCTTGGCGACCGCTTCGGGATAGGTATACCAGCGCTTCAGGTGGCCGCAGCAAAGTTTTCCCTTCTCGTTTTTTTCGTCGCAGGCGCGCTGGCGCGGTCGCTTGATTTTGATTTTCGGCGCAGCCGCGGTCATTTGCGTTACAGTGTCAGCCATGGTCGTCTCGGTCCTGAGCCCTCCCGCTCAAATCCGGTCGCCGCGAAACATGGCTCGCAGCGAACCGCGAATCCCTCGCACACGCATTCCCCAGGGGCGAGCGAAAACCATCTGCAAGAAGGCGTCGGCAGCGTCCAGCAGCGCCCGGCTGTAACCATACCACCAGGCCTTGTGCACGCCGGGCAGCCGCTCCACGTCAATGTATTTTACCTGAACCATTTCCAGCAATCCAAGGCGCGAATGGGTCCGGCCCATGCCGGAGTTGCGCCGGCCGCCATGCGGAGCTTCGCAAATGCCGTAGTAGCTGGCCACATCGTTCACCATCACCGCCCCCGCCACCAGCCGCCGGGCAACCTCCTCCCCGCGCCGGCTGTTCCGCGTCCAGACGCTTGCTGCCAATCCAAACGAACTGTCGTTCGCTCGCTCGACTGCTTCTTCGACATCCTCGACCGCCTGGATGGCCAGCACCGGCCCGAACGTTTCCTCCTGCATCACTTTCATCCCATGATCCACGTCCACGACCACGGTTGGCTCAAAGAAATATCCGCCCAGGTCAGGCCGGCGTTTGCCGCCGCATGCGATCTTGGCTCCTCGCTTGACCGCGTCCCGGAGCTGCTCTTCGACAATCTCGATCTGCCGCGGCCGGATCATGGGGCCCATCTCGGCATCCGGGTCGAGGCCGCTGCCGAGGCGCAGGCGTTTGGCCTTGGCCACGCAAAGGGCGATGAACCTGTCCGCCACCGGTTTTTCAACGTACAGTCGCTCCACCGATAAGCACGCCTGGCCGCAGTTGGTGAAACCGCCCCACACAGCGGCGCTGGAGGCGATGTCCAAATCGGCGTCGGCGAGCACGAGCATGGCATCTTTGCCGCCAAGCTCCAGCACGCAAGGGATCATCCGCTTCGACGCCGCTTCCAGAACTTACCTGCCGGTGCGAACGCTCCCCGTAAAAACAATCTTGTCCGGGCCCGCCTCGACCAGCGCCGCGCCGATGATCCCATCGCCCGGCACGATCTCAAGCAAACTCTCCGGCAAGCCAGCCTCAGCAAAAAGTTCGGCCACAAGCATCGCCGACCACGGCGTGAACTCCGAAGGCTTGACGACCACCGCGTTGCCGGCAACCAGCGCCGGGATGACTTGCGTCATGGGGATCGAAAAAGGAAAATTCCACGGCGAGATGATCCCCACCACGCCCCAGGGTTCGTGCCGGAGATAGCCGCGCTTGGACTTCACCGCCAGGTTATGGTGCGGTACCCGCTCGTCGCGCAAAAAACGGGCGGCACGCCGCCGGTAGTACTCCGCCGTATCGAGTGCAACCATCACCTCCGCCATCAGCGCTTCCATTTTCGGCTTTCCCGCTTCTCGAGTGATGATCTCGGCAATCTCGTGGCGCCGGCGGAAAAGAATTTCCGCCAGTTGACCGAGCACCCGGCAACGCTGCTTGACGGGCGTCGCGCCCCACTTCGGCTGTGCCCTTCGAGCGCGCTCGACCGCTGCCCGCACGCCAGCCGGCTTGGCTGCCTCAAATTCGGCAATGACCTCTCCCGTTGCGGGATCGATGGAAGCGAGCTTGGTTGCTACCGGCATAGTTCCGGATACTCCACTCCGACCAGAACAAGTCCCCTTGCCGGGACGGTCGGCCCGGCTTTTGTCCGGTCGCGAGATTCGAAAATCCGCGCGATGTCATCCACCGTCAATTTCCCCTTTCCCACCTCGAGCAGCGTTCCGATAATCTTGCGCACCATGTGGCGCAGGTAGCCTTTGCCGCGCGTGACGTAGATCAGCTCCTCGCTGAGGTCATCGCGCATCAGTTCCGAACGGTAGATGAGGCGGACCTTGCTTCGTCCTTCCTCACCCTCTTCCTCGGAAGCGGAGGCGAACGACGCGAAGTCGTGCTCGCCTTCAAAAAGCTTGGCCGCCCGCTTCATCGCCTCCTCATCCAGGGGAAACGGGTAGGGATAGACATAGCGGTACTGGAAGGGCGAACAGACGCGGCCGCGAAAGATGCGGTAGTGGTAAGTTTTCGCCAGGGTGTGCCAGCGGGCATGAAATTCCATCGGCACCTCCTCCACCCGCAAAATCCGAATCGTGTCCAGCAGGAGAGAATTCATCGCCCGTTGCAAGTTTTCAAGAGGGATCATGGAGCGCGTCCGGAAGTGGGCCACCTGGCCCAGGGCGTGCGCGCCGGTATCCGTCCGGCCGGAACCCCACACCATGACCTTTTCATCGGTGATTTTCCGGGCGACATCCACGATCCATCCTTGCACGGTAGGCAGGTTCGGCTGCAACTGCCAACCGAAAAACTCGCTTCCGTCATAAGCGATCGTGAGCTTGATGTTGCGCACGCTGTTCTTCCTGGCCTTTAGCAGGATGCTAAAAAGGTTTCCCCGTCATTCCGATCCCGCTCTGCGGGAGAGGAATCTGCTGGTGCCTCGTCCGCGGCGGAGACAAAGCATCCGCCGCGGCGGACTCGGGTCGGCCAGAGTAG
>DATBWB010000164.1 GCA_036514995.1 Candidatus Acidiferrales bacterium | reverse complement strand
CTTTAGATAACGTTCGCGGCGCATGGCCTCGCCACGAGTGGCGAATGACTCTTGGTACACAAGCTTCCAGGCTCCGCGGCCACGGGTGGATTTCGTGACTCCGTCGTTGTGTTGCCCAACGCGCTGAGTGATGTCAGACGTACAGCCAACGTAGTGCCGACCGGTACTCAGGCTCCGCAGGACGTAAACGAAGTACATGGGAGAATGGCGCGCCCTAGGGGACGACTTTAGAACTCTGGCGACCTAAACTGCACGTCTTGCCGCGCGCTCAAGCGGCAGGAAAACGCACTAGTTCGAACCACTGCCGGTTACCTTGGATTACTGCGTTGGCGCGGGAATAGGACGACTCGTGAGTGTCCGCCCTTTGTCGATGCTTACTTCGCCCGGAAACCGACTAGGTTCCTGTTCCGTGGCACGAAACCCTAGATTCAAACTGAGCCGCGCAGTATCATGTGTGGAAAATGAACAAGCAGACCATCTTAGTCTAGAGGATGCTCATGATGAACAGTATTCTCTTTCCCTCGACGAGTCCAAACGAGCAGCCACCGGAAACCCCGGCTCAGGTGCGGCCCGCCGGGGTTACAGTTCTGGCCCTGCTTTGCTTTCTAGTGGTTGCGTTATGCGGAGTGGGTGCAGCAGGCTGCGCAGACTGCGCACTCAACGAGAAGAGCCCGTTGGACCGGTGGGTCGCGGAACCTTTCTTGCTCCATGGACTGGCAGCAGGGATGTACGGTGCCATGTGGGGCATCCCAGTCGCACCGATCTTCCTAGTATTCGGCGGTGTCGCCGCGGCCACCGGTGTGGGCCTATGGAAACTCAAGCGCTGGGCGCGCACGCTTAGCATCGTCCTCTCGGCCATAGGCCTGATGTTCTCGCTGGGACTGGGAACGATGGGTCGTTTGGGCTCTCTCGGCGACGTGGGGTCGGCATTGGGGCTTCTGTTCGCGTGCGTCTACGGCGTTGTCATCTGGTACCTGAGGCAACCGCACGCGCAGCGCGCCTTCGGGACGCCCATCCGACCCATGACGAGGGCTGACTGGATCAAGTTTGTCCTTTATGTTGTGCTGGGGCAAGCGCTCGTGTTCGCCCTGCGTTTCGTTTGGCTCTCGTTCAACATGCGCTACCATTGAGGGGTCGGATGAAGAGATTGGGCATCTTGCTGTCGGGGCGCGGGTCGAACTTCGAGGCCATCGCCGACAGCATCGCCACCGGCCGCATCGCCGACGCTGAAATCGCCGTCGTCATCAGCAACCGCGAAGGCGCACCCGGCATCTAGAAAGCGCGCGAACGCGGTTTTGACGCGCGGGTAATCCCGTCGAAAGGACTGGAACGGGAGGAGTACGACCGCAAGGTGGTGGCGGTGCTGGAAGAAAAACAGGTGGACCTGGTGTGCCTGGCCGGGTTTATGCGGTTGCTCTCGCCCTACTTCGTCGAGCGCTTCCGCTACCGCATCCTGAATATCCACCCTTAGATGCGATACGCAAGACCGCAGCGGCCAACGGCGGGATACCGCTGGGATTCAAGCGATTCGCACAGGAAACGGGAATTGGTTATTCAGACTGGCACGGGAAGTTTTGGGGCAGATGGGGTGACGCGCTGCAAGAAGCTGGATTCTCTCCCAACACTCTGCAACCCGCCTTCAGCGACGATGACATTTTGCAACGGCTGATTTCGCTGACACGAGAGATCAAGCGATTTCCCGGTACCGGAGACATGCGCCTCAAGAAACGCAATGACCCTAGTTTCCCGAACGAGAAAGTCTTCGATGTGCATTTTGGCCCCCGCGCCCAGCAGCGGAGAGCACTTCTCGAATACTGCCGCACGCACCCCGGCTACGAGGACATCCCTCCCCTGCTTGCCGTCTTTACTGATGACGATGAGCAGTTGCGAACCCACAAAGCCGCGCGACCTCACAATCTTCAACCCTCGGTCCCAAAGCAACGCGAAAGGCTGGAGACAAAGTGTAGCAACTGAATGGAGGAATCTCATTAAACGTGCCGGGCCAGCTTTTGTACTGCACCACCCGCATACCACCGTTAAGGCTCAAACCTGGTGGGCTGCTTGGAACCAACTTCATAGAGAGCTGCCATCCGTAAGTTTGAGTGTGGGATCTGGTTGCTACTCGGGCAGGGACAAGGGATGGAGCAAGCGTGACAGCCTGGCTAACGTTCTCGTTGCCACGAAACACGGCTCAACGTTGGACATTCTTGTCCACATTGGAAACCTTGAACAATAGCCTTCCCGCGATTTCCATTGGAAAACCGTTCTGAAAACGGTTTTCCTTTCGGTTTTCCGCGTGCCGATGCTGGAAGCCGCCAAGAGAGAACGACGGAGGATCCGCAATTCCCGAGAGAACCGCTCGTAAGTCGGTTCTCTGCACGGCTCTCTGGACGGTTCTCTATTCCGCCCGAGCCCAACTCCCCAACAAACCAAGAAAATGCGAGAATAAATCACCCCGAAAATGGACGCGGGCAAAACACTCAAAAGGGCGGGAGCGACCCCCCGTTTTGGGCCGCGCTGCGGCCCCGGCCCTTCGGGCTGCGGGGGTCGCTCCCGCCCTCCGCGTACTGCGAAACGTAGTACGCGCCGTGTTTGCCCGCGTCCATCGGAGCCAACCCAACCCCTCCCCGAAGATTCTACCCGCCGGGCAAATCTTCTTTTCTTCGGCTGATTAGTTGAGTAGTGGCAGACTTTCTGGCTCTATAGCTCGTGCATCTAACCCGCTCCATCCCCTCCGCAAAGTACGCCGCAGCATCCCCTCTCAGAAAGAAGCCCTCCCATGCCAACCCTTCTCCAGACAGAGCACCCCACCCAAGAACCCCTTTCCCCAGGAAGACCACTCGCTGAGGACACCCCTCTCGACCAAACCGCCCTCGATGCTTTGCGCGAATTCTTTTTGATTCTTGACGCCTGGGATCGTGCCGAAGGCCAAGAACTTTCGGCGGAAATGCAGTCTCTTGTTGACAACACTTCGGGCTAAGCGCAAGGTGAGCGGAACATGCCAACACATCAAACTCTTGCGCCGAGGGGTAAATGAGACAGGCGGTCCTGTATGCGCGGGTTTCCAGCAAAGACCAGGAGCGCGAAGGGTATTCGATTCCGGCTCAGTTGAAGCTCCTGCGAGAATATGCGCGCACGCACGACTTCGAGCTCGTGCGCGAGTTCGTGGACGTGGAAACGGCGAAGATTACAGGCCGCAAACAATTCGGCGAGATGGTGCGCTTCTTTCGGGAGAATCCAAACTGCCGCGTCGCCATCGTCGAAAAGACCGACCGCCTGTACCGCAACTTCCGCGATTGCGTGACGCTCGAGGACTTGGAAGTGGAAATCCACCTGCCCAAAGAGGGCCAGGTCATCAGCAAGGACGCGAAATCGCAAGCGAAGCTGGTGCATGGCATTCAGGTTGTCATTGCTCGGAACTACATCGAGAACCTACGCGAAGAAGTCCGCAAGGGGATGCACGAGAAGGCCGACCAGGGCATCTACCCAAGCCGGCCACCGTTGGGCTACCAAAACAACAAGCTCGAACACACCATCGAGGTTGACCCGAAGAAGGCTCCCATTGCGCGGCGAATGTTTGAACTTTACGCCTCAGGCAAACACTCGCTGGCGAGCTTGCGGAAGTCGCTACAGGCGGAATTCGGCTGTGCGCTTGCAAAGGGATATCTCGAAAGGCTCTTGAAGAATCCCTTCTACAAGGGAGAATTCATCTGGGAAGAGAAACTCTTTCCGGGCACGCACACGCCGTTGGTCAGCGCGGAACTCTTCGAACAGGTCCAGGCCGTGTTTCGCGGCCACAACAAGCCCAAATACCGCCGACATGAATTCGCGTTCGGCGGATTACTCCGCTGCGCCTACGACGATTGCATGGTCACGGCGGAACTCAAGAAGGCTCGGTACATCTACTACCGCTGCACCGGTTTTCGTGGCAAATGCGAGCTCCCCTACTTCCGCGAGGAAATCTTGGCCGACCGCCTGGCCCAGGTGCTGAAGAACATCCATATCCCGGACCCTGTTCTGGCGCAGCTAGAAAAGTCTCTGCTCACCGATAAAGGCCGCGACGAAGCGATTCGCAGGCAGCAGGGCGAACGATTGCAGCAGCGGTTGAGTGCGGTGCGCAGGCGGCTTGATCAGGCGTACCTAGACAAGCTGGACGGCAAAATCACCGAAGAATTTTGGACGCGGAAAAGTTCAGAGTGGCAGGCGGAAGAACAGCAGATTCTGCTTGCCATGCAGGGCCTTGAACACGCGAATCCAGACAGGATGCTCGACGCAGTTCGCACTTTAGAACTCGCGAATAAGGCGCATTCTCTGTATCTTGCGCAGCCTCCCACCGAAAAAGCCAAACTCCTCAAAGTGGTACTTTCGAACTGCGCGATTGACGCCGCAAGTGTTTATCCCACCTACAGAAAACCCTTCGACATGATCTTTCAGCGGGCGAAAAATGAAGAATGGCGCGCCCGGAGGGATTCGAACCCCCGACCTTCTGGTTCGTAGCCAGACGCTCTATCCAACTGAGCTACGGGCGCGCCGCCTCTAGAAAGTCTAGCACACCGACCGGTTAAACGTCAGCTACCCGGAAGCAATTGATAAGCAACTTGGGTTAGCAGTTTTGGTAGGTTGAGCCGACCTTCTGGTTTCCGCCTGCGGCGGACTCTATCCAACTGAGCTACGGGCGCACCCAAACAAGGCTGGTGTCAAGATAGCACAGATTCTCCGGATGGGGGAAGGGGCCTAGAAACGCGAAAACGGAGGCAGAGGAAGTAAAGGAGGCAGGGAAGCAGAGAGGCAAAGGAGGCAAGCTCCCGGAAGACGAAATTCGGTAATAGAAAAGCGAAAATCGGGAACCACGGGGCCTCCGGCAAGTTGAAACTCGAAGATAGGAAAGCGAGAACCGAAACCTGAAACCTGAAACCCGCGAACCACCACGGCGTCCCGAGATACGAAAGTCGAAAAGCCAAAGTCGAAAATCGGGAACTACGGAGCGTCGCTTCCCGCTTCGCGTTTGTTTTTCCCGAAATTGCCTCTAGCCTCTAGCGTCCAGCCTCCAGCCTCCAGATTCCGTTTCCCGCTTTGGGTTTGCTCTTCCCTGAATGGTATGGGGGGCTCAAAGAAGGGGTCGAGCTTCGCTCGCAACTACGGCCTTAAGTATTGTGATTTCAACGGATGTCCAAAGGCCGCGGGACGAGCCTGCTGGCAGGAGAGTTGCAAGAGCGGTGTGGGGCTCACTTCCAGAGATGATGGAGCAGGGAACGAGGTTACTTGCGAGGAGGAAGGGGCTCGTGGGCGATTTCGAACCCTGCTCCGTTGTCTTCCCGCCTACGCTCAAGAGGGAAGCTTAGGATGCGTGACTCCACGACGCTCGCCCCGTACCCCAATGCCCGCCACAGCAGGCAACCAGGGTCGGGTCCCGCACGGTGAGCCCGTTTCGGGCTCTCATCTGGCCGCAGATGGGAGCCCACCATTATTTCCGCCATAGTAGAGGCTAGGCGCTGGACGCTAAGGGCCGGAGGGTCTTTGAACTTCGAGCTTCCCGTTTCCTGTCTCCCGCCTCCCGGATAAATCCTTACAAGCCAAGAGAAATCAGAAAACGCGCCTGTTTTCTATTTTCCCTATTTCTGTTTTGTGCCTCTCAGACAAGCGGTTCGACCACGCCGGCTTCCAGCTTCTAGTGCCGTTCCAACTATTTGGGGCCATTTTCCGCAAGTCACACGGCATGCTTTATTGATCATCCAGGGTCGAGATGTATAGGCCCATCAAGTTGGAACGGCACTACCCTCAAGCTTCCAGCTTCAAGCTTCAGGTTCGACCACGGGCAGTCCGCCAGCGTGGAGAATGTTGGTCACTTCCGGGAGACGATAACGCGAGGCGTCATACTCGACCAGCAGCCGGGTTCCGGCATCTTCCAACTGAAGGCGACGTATGCCATAGGTGCCGGGCAATGCGGCGAGCCACCGCATCTGTTTGTTGCTGAGGCGCATTTGCAAATGATAGCGAACTTCCACCGGAGTCATAAATCGCTTCCCCGCGAAGTGGCAGCAAGCCGGGTAAGATTTGGCGTCGTCATGCGACATCCGCTCGTCTATACTACGGAGAGCTTGTGGAGAGGATTGTGATGTCGGGCCCCATCCAAATCGAGGCTACACCCATCCGGCCGCGCGCGGCAAGACCCGCCGGTGGCGGGGCAAGCCAGCTCGTTCTGGATATTTTCGGGATGCACTGCGCGTCGTGTGTGGATCACGTGGAGCGCGCGCTCAAGAAAGTGGACGGCGTTCAGCGCGCAGCCGTGAATCTGGCCACCGAAAAAGCGGTTGTCGAACATACGCCGGCTCTTTCCGACCCGGGCAGTTTGATCCGGGCTGTCGAAGGGGCGGGCTACAAGGCTCGCCTGGTGACGCCGCCTTCGAGTGGCAGGCCGGCTCAGAGGGGCGAGGCCACCCTTTCGCTCGAACGGCGCCGGAGGGAAGAGCTGCGACAGCTCCGCGTCACGCTGATTCTGACCGCCGGGCTGGCTCTGCCGGTGGTTCTGCTCAACATGTTGGCCATGGGGTGGCGGTGGACGGGACTCATTCTTTTCCTTCTGACTTTGCCGGTGTGGTTATACGGGGGCTGGATGTTTCATTGGGGCGCAGCCCGCGCGCTCGCTTCGCGAACGGTGAACATGGACACGCTGGTTTCGGTCGGGACGAGCGCGGCCTTTTTCTACAGCACCTACGCGCTCATCGCCGGCCGCATCCACGATCTCTATTTTGATACCGCCGCCGTGATTGTTGCGCTGATCCTGGTTGGGAAATACGTGGAGACGCGGGCCAAGTCGCGCACTTCGGAGGCGATTCGCAAACTGATCCGGCTTCAGCCCCAGACAGCGCGTGTGGAGCTCGGCGGAAGCGTTCGAGAAATTGCCATCGAGGAGGTTCGCCGCGACGACATTTTTCTTTTGAAGCCCGGCGAGCGCGTCCCGGTGGACGGGGAAGTGATCGAAGGGACGTCAGCCGTTGATGAAGCGATGGTAACCGGGGAGAGCGTGCCCGCAGACAAAGGACCCGGCGACAAGGTGATCGGCGGGACGGTGAACCAAAACGGAGCGCTGCGTTGCCGGGCGACTCGCGTGGGCGAAGATAGCACGCTCGGGCAAATCATTCGTCTGGTCGAGCAAGCGCAGGGCACAAAGGCTTCCATGCAGCGGCTGGCCGACCGCGTTTCCGCGGTGTTTGTTCCGGCGGTCATGCTGGTTGCGCTGGGGACTCTTCTTGTCTGGTGGCTGCTGTTTGGCGCGGGCTTCGGGAAAGCGATGATTTTCGCCGTTGCCGTATTGATCGTGGCTTGTCCCTGCGCCATGGGGCTGGCGACGCCGACGGCGATCATGGTGGGCACCGGCAAAGGAGCCGAACACGGCGTTTTGATCAAGGGTGGCGAGGCGCTCGAGCGCTCCGGGAAAATTTCAACGATCATCCTTGACAAGACAGGAACCTTGACCGCCGGCCGGCCCGAGGTCACCGACCTGGTTGCGCTCAGCAGCGATTTTCTTCCGGAAGAGATTCTGGACCTTGCGGCAGCGGTGGAGAGCCATTCCGAGCATCCTCTCGCGGCGGCGATTGTCCGGTACGCTCAGGGCCAGGCCGCAACCAGCGCGGGGAAGGTACAAAATTTCCAGGCCATCCCGGGCAAGGGAGCGCGGGCGGAATCGAGCGGCGAAACGGTTTGGATCGGGACACGCGCTTTGATGGAAGAAGCGAGGGTGGACTGCGCGGAAGCCGAGGGGACCGCCACCTCGCTGGCGGATCGCGGCCGCACGGTGATCTACGTGGCCCGCGGCAAGCGGCTCATGGGCCTGGTTGCCCTGGCCGATGCCCCGAAGCCTGAGGCGCGCGAGGCGGTCGAGCGGCTGAAGAACCTTGGCTTGAAGGTTTGGCTCCTGAGCGGTGACAACCTTCACACCGTGAATGCGGTTGCCAAGGAGGTCGGCATTGCCCGGACACGGGCGGGCGTTTTGCCGGCGGGCAAGGCGCAGGTTGTCCAGGAACTGCAAAGCAGGGGCGAGGTCGTGGCGATGGTAGGCGACGGCATCAACGATGCTCCCGCGCTTGCCCAGGCCGACCTCGGCATGGCCATCGGCGCGGGCACGGATGTGGCCATTGAGGCGGCCGACATCACCATCGCGGGTAACGACCTGCTCGCCATCCCCTGGGCGGTGGAGATCAGTCGCCGCACCCTCCGCACCATCAAGATGAATCTTTTTTGGGCCTTCATCTATAACATCCTGTTGATTCCGGTCGCTGCCGTCGGCAAGCTAAACCCGATGCTGGCCGCTTTCGCGATGTCCTTCAGCTCGATCTTTGTCGTGGGAAATTCCCTGCGATTGCGCCGCCTTTCTCGCCGGTGATTCACAGCCGAAAACGGGCTTGATGATATCTTGCCGCTCAAGTGAAGCCCGCTGCCGACATTTCGGGAAGGCGCCGGCTGACCGGCAACTACTCTCTTGCGAGGGCGAGAAGGAAGTCAATGACCTCCGGCTGGTCCCATTCGAGCGGGCCGATAATCTTCCGCACGACCCGCCCCTGCCGGTCAATGACGAATGTCTCGGGGAATTTAAAGGTGCCATAAAGCGCGGCGATCTTCTGGCCAGGGTCGCGGGCGGTCGAAAAGGTCAGGCCCTTTTCCCGAACGAATCTCTGGTAAGCCTCGGCATCTTCATCCACGCTGACGGCAAGGACAATCACTCCTTTATCCTTGAGCGCCCGGTGGAGCCTTTCGAGCGACGGCATTTCGACGATGCAGGGAGCACACCAGGTGGCCCAGAAGTTGAGAACGACGACGTGCCCGCGCAGATCGCCCAGCCGGGCCGACCGTCCATTCGAGTCGAAGGAAAAGTCAGGGGCAGGTGACGATGGGGCAAGCGGCGGCTCGGGGTTTTGCCGCGAATAGAATATGGCCGCCAGCAGAGCCGCCGTCGCGAGCACGATGGCGATCCGGAGGACGTTAACCTTCGACATGACCGCCTCTTCCCAATATAATCCCGGCGGCGTTCGTATCGGTCGCTCAGTCTAGTGCCGTTCCAGCTCGATGAGCCTGTGCATTATACCTGACTTGAACACCAGGAATGGCGCGCCGTACTGAGGGCAAGAGCCGGGCATGCGGCTTATCCCGTTCCGAGGAGCTAGAACTGGAGTCAAAAAATAGCGCCGAATAGCTGGAACGGCACTAGCCCATCGCTTCGCCGGCGGCCAACCGGAATTTTGATGTGACGGAAGAGATCCAGGTTTCGATCATCCTGCCCGCCCGCAATGAAGCGGCCAACATCGAAGCCTGTCTTCGTTCTCTTCTCCAACAAAGAGGTAATTTCGAGATCATCGTCGTGAACGATGAATCCTCGGATGCGACCGAAGAGATTGCCGGGGAGGTGGCGAAAGAGGACGCGCTCATCCGC
Organism: Candidatus Acidiferrales bacterium; assembly: GCA_036514995.1. Lineage (NCBI taxonomy): Bacteria > Pseudomonadati > Acidobacteriota > Terriglobia > Candidatus Acidiferrales > Candidatus Acidiferrales bacterium. Next base: position 21,270 of record DATBWB010000164.1, on the reverse strand, counting down.
GTGGTGAACGCGCCGGCGCTTCCGGCTGGCTGGACCGGTAAAAACCACGCTGTGTGGCTGGGCGCAAATCAGGCGCGGGGAGGATGGCTGTTGTTCACCGATGCTGACACGCGGCACAAACCGGGCGCGCTCGAATGGGCTTTGAACCGCGCCCGGGAGGCTGAGGCCTGCCTGGTTTCCGTTTCGCCGGACCAGACGATGCTCACCTGGCCGGAAAAAGCCTTGCTGCCGGTCGTGTACTGTTTTCTGGCGCGCCGTTTTCCCTACGACGAGGTGAGCCATCCTTCTTCGCCTGTGGCCGCCGCCAATGGCCAGTTCCTTCTGATCGAACGAGCGGCGTATGAAGCAGTGGGAAGCCATGAAGCGATTCGAGGGGAGATTCTCGAAGATGTGGCGCTGGCAAGGCTGGTGAAGAAATCCGGAAGGAAGATTGACTTTTCGAGGGCGGAAGGTGTGGTCGAAACCAGGATGTATCGGAAATTCGGCGAGGCGTGGCAGGGCTGGACCAAAAATCTTTTTCTGCTGCTTGGTCGAAGCTGGACCGAGACGTTCGCGGAATTGGTTGAGGTCGCTGCCCTGGATATCCTGCCGCTGCTGGTGGCGGCGATGGGCGTGATCTACCGGACGTTCGACTGGTGGTTTTGGTTGGGAGTTGCTCTTCTCGTGTGGCGGCACATGTTGCACTGGAGCCGGCTGCGGCTGAATCGTTACCCCGTTTCAACCATCTTTTACTATGAGCTTGGGTGCTTCCTCTTCGCCGCTCTCCTCTTGAAGTCCTGGTTGCAATGGGTGCGCGGAAATGGCGTAGAATGGAAGGAGCGCACCTACAGCACCGATTGAATCATGTACCTGACGAGAAAAATTGAGTTTTCCGCCTCACACTACTATCACAACCCGGCGTTGAGCCCGGAAGAGAACCGGCGCATCTTCGGGAAATGCAACAATCCGAACGGCCACGGCCACAACTATACGCTGGAGGTGACGGTCCAGGGCGAACCCGACCCCGTGACCGGAATGGTGCTCGACCTGAAGGAATTGAAGGCGGTGCTCGAAAGGGAAGTGATGCAGGTCTTCGACCACAAGTTCATCAACCGGGAAGTGCCGGGGTTCCAGGCGAAAATCCCGACCACCGAGAACCTTGCCGTGGCCATCTGGGGGCTTCTGCAGCCGAAGATTCCGCAAGGGCGCTTGCACCGCGTGCGGCTCTATGAGACGCCGGACTTGTTTGTGGACTATTACGGGGAGGGGAAGTGATCTACCTGACCCGCGGCTATCTCTTCTGCGCTTCGCACCGGCTGCACAGCGGCCGCTTGAGTGAGGAAGAGAACTGGCGGGTGTATGGAAAGTGCAACAATCCGCACGGCCACGGCCACAACTATCGCCTGGAAGTGACGGTAGCGGGCGAGATTGATTCCTCGACCGGCATGGTCTGCAACCTGAGCGAGCTGGATTCCTTCGTGGAGCAAAACATTCTCGACCGTTTTGACCACGCCCATCTGAATCGCGACCAGGAGCTTTTTACGGATACCGTGCCGACCAGCGAAAACGTTTGCCGGGCCATTTTTGGAATTGTGAAGGGTGGTTTCAAGCTGGCGAAAGTGCAGAAGGTGTGGCTCGGCGAGACGAGCCTGAATTCCTTTGAATATTTGGAAGAAGCCGACCGTTAAGGGAGAAAAGAAGAATGAAGCGAACGGAAGAAATGGTTTTGACAGAACGCGGCTCCGAGGCCATTGCCGAGCGCATGCGCGAGATTCTGGTTGAGCTGGGAGAAGACCCGACGCGCGAGGGGCTGCGGGGAACTCCGGGGCGCGTGGCGCGGGCGCTCAAATTTCTTACCAGCGGCTACCAGCAGGACATCAACAAGCTCCTGAACGGAGCCACGTTCAGCGTTTGCTATGATGAAATGGTGATCGTGAAGGACATCGAAGTGTTCAGTCTTTGCGAGCACCACCTGCTGCCCTTTTTGGGCAAGTGCCACGTGGCTTACATCCCGAACCAGCGCGTCATCGGCCTGAGCAAGATTCCGCGGCTGGTCAACATGTTCGCCCGGCGGCTTCAGATCCAGGAGCGGCTGACGAACCAGATTGCCGACGCCATCCAGCAAAAGATCGCCCCGCAAGGCGTGGGCGTGGTGATGGAGGCACGCCACCTGTGCATGGTGATGCGGGGCGTTGAGAAGCAGCACTCGGTCGCGGTGACGAGCGCGATGCTGGGTGCATTTCGCGATTGCCAGCAGACACGCGAAGAATTCCTTTCGCTGATTCGCACACCGCCCATTCGATAGCCGCCGCTCCTCCGGAGCGAGCCGGTGCGCGCCGGCAAACACCCGTCCGGTTTCATCCCTCCGGACAATCTCCTTTACAACTTCGCCAGGCGTATGTTAGTGTCTTTGCCGAACCGAAAGGGAAAGTAACGAGCGTGGGAAGCGATATGGGATTGGCGAAAGAGGCGAAGTCGGGATTGGTCGAGCAGTATCGGATCCACCCCAAAGACACTGGTTCGCCGGAAGTGCAGATCGCTCTTTTGAGCGAACGCATCAATTCGCTGACTGGCCATTTCAAGATCCATCAAAAAGACCATGCGTCGAGGCGCGGGCTGATCATGATGGTGAGTCAGCGCCGGCGCCTTCTCGATTACCTGAAGCGGCGCGACCCGGACCGGTATCGTGAGGTCGTCGAGCGTCTCGGGCTGCGCCACTAGGTCCCGTACGGTTGCGGGGCTGAGAACTTGAGCCTCCCGCCGAAGGCGGGAGGAGCGAGGTTGGCGGCGACCGGGAGCCCGACGACGGGCGAACGGTCGCTTTTTTGTTATGGAAATGGAAGAACCTGCGCCCGCGGTCGCCGCTCTGCTTTGGGGATGCCGGCCCACTCTCCTTTTCGATTCCGAGAAAATCAACAACACGACAGAAACGAGCCATCGGGCGCCTCTGCGCCTCGAGTGGCCGGAGGAAGCATGATTTATCAGGCAAGTGTGGAAATTGGCGGCCGGATGCTCACCATTGAGACCGGCAAGGTGGCCAAGCAGGCCAATGGCGCGGCCTATTTGCGCTATGGCGACAGCGTTGTTCTTGCCTCGGCGTGCGCAACCGGTGCGCCGCGCCAGGGCATCGATTTCTTTCCCCTCACGGTGGATTACCGCGAGTACAACTACGCCGCCGGTAAAATTCCCGGCGGGTTTTTCAAGCGCGAGGGCAGACCTTCCGAGCGCGAAATCCTGACCTGCCGCATGATCGACCGTCCCATACGGCCGCTCTTTTCGGAAGGGTTTCGCAACGAGACCCAGGTGATTGCGATGGTGCTTTCTGCCGACGATGTGAACGATACCGACATCATCAGCATTTGCGCCTCGGGGGCGGCGCTCTACCTCTCCGATATTCCTTTCGACAAGGCGATCGCGGGCGTCCGCGTTGGACTGGTCAACGGCCAACTGGTGGCCAATCCCACCTATGCTGAGCAAAAAGCCAGCCTGCTGAACATCGTGGTCGTGGCCACCGAAGACGCCATTGTCATGGTGGAGGCGGCCGCGCAGGAGGTTACCGAGGAAACGGTGCTGGAAGCGCTCCAGTTTGGCCACGAACAGATCAAGAAGATCATCGCCGCTCTCAAGCAGCTCTACGCGCAAATGGGCGTTGTGAAACAACCGGTGACACCGGTTCCCTTCGATGAGGCGCTCAACAAGGAAATCGAGGCCAGGTATCGCGAACGGCTCAGCGATGCTCTCAATACCCGGAAGTACTCGAAAAAGGAGAGCCAGAAGAAAGTGGATGAGCTGGCCGACGAACTGAAGGCATCGATCCCGGAAGAGGACGAGGAGAAGCGGCAGGAAGCGGCCCGCCATTTTGAAATCTTGCGCGAGCGCATCTTCCGCGACGAGATGCTCTTGCGGCACCGGCGACCGGACGGCCGCGCGTTTGACGAAATTCGTCCGGTGACCTGCGAGATCGGGATGTTGCCTCGCGTGCATGGTTCGGCGCTTTTCACTCGCGGGGAAACCCAGGCGCTGGTCACGGTCACCCTTGGGACAAAGGAGGACAAGCAACGGCTCGATCTGCTCTGGGAAGAGGAATCTTTCAAGCGCTTCATGTTGCACTACAACTTTCCCCCCTTCAGTGTGGGCGAGGTCGCTTTCCTCCGCGGCCCGGGGCGACGCGAAATCGGCCACGGCGCTCTGGCGGAGCGGTCCCTGCTTAACATGGTTCCGCCGGAGGAATCCTTCCCCTATACCATTCGCATCGTTTCCGACATTTTGGAATCGAACGGTTCCTCTTCGATGGCTTCGGTATGCGGCGGCTCGCTGGCGCTGATGGATGCGGGCGTACCGGTGAAGTCGGCAGTGAGCGGGATCGCGATGGGGCTCGTGAAGGAAGGTGATCGCTATGCCATCCTGACCGACATTGCCGGCGCCGAAGACCACTATGGCGACATGGACTTCAAGGTGGCCGGCACGCGGAAAGGGATCACGGCGCTGCAAATGGACATCAAGATCGGCGGCCTGACCACCCAGATTATGGTTGAGGCGCTCATGCAGGCCAAGAAAGGCCGCCTGCAAATCCTGGACACCATGGACGCCTCCATCGCCGCCCCGCGTCCTTCTATTTCGCCTTTTGCCCCCCGCGTCTTCACCCTCACCATCGCCACCGACAAAATCCGCGACCTGATCGGCCCGGGCGGCAAGATGATCCGCTCCATCATTGAGGCTACCGGCGTCAAGATCGATGTCGAAGACACCGGCAAAGTAAATGTTTTTGCCGTGGACGGCGAGTCGGCCAACAAGGCCATCGCCATGATCCAAAATGTGACGGCCACTGCCGAGGTGGGCAAGACCTATCTTGGCAAAGTGGTGCGGCTGGTGGATTTCGGCGCTTTCGTCGAGATCTTTCCCGGCACCGACGGCCTTCTCCACATCAGCGAGGTTGCCGAGCAGCGCATCCGTGATGTCCGCGATGAGCTGAAAGAGGGCGACCAGATCTTGGTGAAGGTACTGGCGGTGGAAGGCAACAAGATCAAACTCAGTCGCAAGGCCGTGCTGCGCGAGCAGCGGAACAAGCAGGCTCGGCCGCAATAACGTGTTCGTCGCTGGCCCTGAGCGGGTGACTCCGGCCGCCCGCTTTTTGTTTTTCGACAAGAAAGGCCTGCAGTTGGCCGGTTGAGACCCCTTGCTCTTACCGGCGAAAATGACACTCCAACGGAACCCAGACTGCCATTTTAGCTAGACGGCACTGGCCGCTCTGCTGTATGTAGCTGTGGGCGGAGTGGTGACCATTTTGCGTGAAGGCCGGCCGGCAGCCGAAGCCCTGGGGGACTGAGGCATGACCACCGCTTTTCTGTTCGCCTTGATCGGACTCGGATTCTTCGTCGGGATCATCGGCGCGCTCCTGGGCATTGGCGGCGCATTGATTCTCATTCCTGTTTTGACGCTCTTTTTTGAAGTGCCCCTTGAAAAGGCCATTGGCGTCGGCCTTGTCAGCATCATTGCCACCTCCAGCGCGGCGGCTTCCGTCTATGTTCAGGAAAAACTGACCGACATTCGGCTCGGGATGCTGCTGGAGCTCGGGACGACGATGGGCGCCGTTTTTGGCGCGCTGGTGGTGGGCTATTTCAGTCGTAAAGCGCTGGCGCTCATGCTGGCTCTGTTCCTCTTGTATTCGGCTACGTCCATGGTGCGCAAAATTCGGAGCGCTGATGACGAGCCGGCCGCGCCGGCAGGCGAGTACTCGATCCGGCACATACCGGTGGGTCTGGCCGGCTCGGCTTTTGCCGGCGCCATCTCCGGGCTCTTGGGGATCGGCGGCGGCCCCATCAAGGTGCCGCTGATGTACCTGGTGATGGGCGTGCCGCTGCGGGTAGCAACAGCCACCAGCAATTTCATGATCGGGGTTACCGGCGCCACGAGCGCGTTGATCTACTTTGTGCGCGGTCGCGTGGACGTGGCTGTGACCGCCCCGGTGGTTCTTGGCGTTTTTTCCGGATCGTTGCTCGGCTCAAAGATTGCGCCGGCCATTCGCAGCCGTTATATCCTGACGGTGTTTTCTCTCTTGCTGTTGTACCTTGCCGTGGAAATGTTCCGGGTAGGCTTCGGGCTGCATTCGCCCTAGTACGCAAAATGAGGTGAAGAGGTGCCGGGAGAGAAGAACCTAAAAACCCGCGTTTGGATTATGGTCAGTCTTTCGGCGGGCGTTTATAGTTCGGCGCTGCTGTTGGCCTTGGGGCTCATCGGATTTCTTGTCCGCGACGCGGCGGCCGTTCCCGCGGGAGCGGGGCCGGGCACTCTTGTTCGACAGACACTGCATGAGCACGCCAGCGCCGTCCTGCATTTGGGCCTGTGGTTGCTTCTGGTCACTCCGATTCTGCGCGTTTTGGCGGCGGCGGTGGGCTTTCTCGCTGAACGGGACCACCGATACTTTGGTGTTGCTTGCGGCGTGCTGGGTATTATCCTTTCGGGTTTGTGGCTTGCGCTTCACGTTTGACCCTTCAGAACTTTTCTCATAGCATGGGCTTCGATGCCGGGATCGAAACGAAGCCGGTCACGCCGGGAAGGCCGGTCGCGCGGCAGCCGGCTCGCCTTTGATCTCTTCCCTTTTGTTCGCGCCCTTGTGGACACACAATCGCTCAGCGGAAACGAATCTCGCGTGGCCGGGTTGATCGCCAGCTTTCTTGCCCGCCAGGGGTTCAAGGTCAGCCTGCAACCTTTTGCCTCCGGGCGGATGAACGTGGTGGCCGCGTGGGGGACGCCGGAGGTGGTGCTGAGCACGCATCTGGACACCGTCCCGCCTTTCTTTGCTTCCCGGGAAGATGACGACGCGATCTACGGGCGCGGGTCGTGCGATGCCAAAGGTATTCTGGCGGCCCAGATAGGCGCCGCGCTGAAGCTGAAGGCCGCCAAGGTCCGAAATTTTGGCTTGCTGTTTACCGCCGGGGAGGAGCACGACAGCGCCGGAGCCAAGGCGGCCAACGAATTGCCCAACGCCTGTCGCTTCCTGATCAACGGCGAACCGACGGAGAACAAATTGGCCACGGCCACGAAGGGGGCGCAGAGGTGCGAGCTTGTGGCAGAAGGACGCCCGGCGCACTCTGCCTATCCCGAGTGGGGCGACTCGGCCATCTCGCGGCTGCTCCAGGGCCTGCGCGCGCTCGAATCTTTGCCATTGCCCAAGGACGAGGTGCTCGGCGAGACAACCTATAACGTCGGTGTCATCGCCGGCGGCCGTGCGGCCAATGTGATTCCGGATCGCGCGCGGGCCGAAATCTATTTCCGGACGGTTCAACCCGCCGCGCCACTGCGCTCCAGACTTCGCCTCGCTCTTGAACCCCATTGCCGGATCAACTTTGCCCCGGAAGTGCCGCCGGTGCGGCTCGTCGCCCTCGATGGCTTCGACACCGTGATCGCCCGCTTTACCTCGGATGTTCCGCACCTCACCCGATGGGGGAAGCCGCTGCTGCTCGGGCCCGGCTCCATGCGCGAAGCCCATTCTGAAAACGAACACGTTTCGAAAAAAGAATTGACGGAGGCCGTCGAAATCTACTCACGCATGGTCACCCGGCTCAAGCGAATCCTTGCCGAAGAAGGAGAGTCAACGGAATGAACCTGGCTCTGCTGGGCCATGGCCGGATGGGGCAACTGGTGGAGGAACTGGCTCGGCGCAAAGGCCTGAACGTAAAATTGATCTTGGATGAGCGGAACAATTCGAGCCAGCAGGGCCTTACCGCGGAAAATCTGGAGGCGATTGACGTTTGCATTGATTTCACAGCGCCGGAAGCGGTGGTCGGGAATATGGAGCGCCTCTCTCGCCTTGGCAAGAAAATGGTGGTCGGAACAACGGGCTGGTATAAGGAATTGGATCGAGTGCGGGCGCTGGTGCACGATGGCAAGGCCGGTCTGGTTTATAGCCCGAATTTTTCCATCAGCATGAATATCTTCTACAAGATTGTTGCCGAAGGAGCGCGGTGGTTCCATGCGATCTCTCTCTATGACCCCTGGATTGAAGAGGCGCATCACAAGATGAAAAAGGATGCGCCCTCCGGGACGGCCTTGCGCTTGAAACAGATTTTGGCGGAAGCGTACAAAACCGGCGAGATCCCGACGACGAGCATGCGAGCGGGCTACATCCCGGGGACGCACCGGGTCGGGTTCGATTCCGAGGCGGATTCGGTGACGCTCACCCACACGGCTCGCAGCCGGATGGCATTTGCCGAGGGGGCGCTGATGGCGGCGTCCTGGATCAGGGAGAGGGTCGGCATCTACGAATTTTCCGAAATTCTGTTCGGGGACTGTTAGGAGCGTTTCATGGACGCAAAACAACTCAAAGGCTGCGGCACCGCCCTGGTGACGCCTTTTTCGATGGACGGCAAGCTCGATGAAAAGGCGCTGCGCCGGCTGGTGCAGTTTCAAATCCGCGAGGGGATAGACTTCCTCGTGCCCTGCGGCACGACCGGAGAAAGTCCGACCTTGTCGAGAGACGAACACCGCCGTGTGGTCGAGATCGTCTGCGAGGAAGCAGGCGGCCGGGTCCCGGTGGTGGCGGGAGCGGGCGGGAATAACACCCAAGTGGTCATCGAGCAGATTCGTGAGCTTGAGAAATTAACGATTGACGCCATTCTTTCCGTGGCCCCCTACTACAACAAGCCGACACAAGAGGGTTTTTATCAGCATTTCCGGGCCATTGCCGAGCGCGCCTCGCTGCCGGTGATTGTTTATAACGTCCCCGGCCGGACGGGATCGAACGTTGAGCCGGCAACGCTTGGCCGGCTCGCTACGATTCCCAACATTCTTGGGGTGAAGGAAGCGTCAGGCAACATCGGCCAGCAGGCCGAGCTCTTCCGGGCGGTCCCGGAGTCATTCAAAGTCTTTTCCGGCGACGATGCCATCACCCTGCCGCTGATGGCGCTCGGCGGGGTCGGTGTCATTTCCGTTGCCTCCAACGAAGTGCCGGCGGAGATGACCCGGTTGACCCATTTTTGCCTCGAAGGAAATTACGCGGAAGCAAGGAAGCTCCAGCACCGCTTGCTCCCGCTCATGCAAGCCAATTTCATCGAGTCGAACCCCATTCCGGTCAAGGCGGCGCTCAAGATGATGGGCTTGATCGAAGAGGTTTATCGCCTGCCGCTCGTTCCGATGAAGCCGGCCAATCGCGCGAAGCTCGAAGAAATCCTCATGGAGACCGGGATTCTCCACAGGGCACATGGGATTGCGTGAACAAATCGAACAGCTCTTCGATAGGCCGTCGTCGGAATACGATCGGACGAGCCAGGAATGTTTCGAGGAATTCAAGCAGAAGCTGAACCAGGGCGAAATCCGCGCTGCTGAGAAGACCTCGTCGGGCTGGCAGGTAAACCTCTGGGTGAAGAAGGGCATCCTGGTTGGATTTCGGATGGGGAAGCTCCGCGACGTTTCGATTAACCAGGAATTTCGCTATTTCGATAAACATACCTGGCCGCTGAAGCATCTGACGCTCGAGAGCGGGGTGCGGCTGGTGCCCGGGGGGTCGTCCATTCGCGATGGTTGCTACGTCGGCCGTGACGTGACCTGCATGCCGCCGATGTACATCAATGCCGGCGCGTACGTTGGCGACGGGACGATGATTGATTCGCATGCCTTGGTGGGTTCATGCGCGCAGATTGGCCGGCGGGTGCATCTTTCCGCGGGCGCGCAGATAGGCGGCGTGCTCGAGCCGGTGGGGGCTTTGCCGGTGATCATCGAAGATGAAGTTTTGATCGGAGGGAACTGCGGCATCTACGAGGGCACGGTGGTGAGCGAACGAGCCATCGTGGGCGCGGGCGTGATTCTCACCGGTTCGACCCCGGTGTACGACCTCGTTTGCGGGAAAATTTACCGTCGGGAGAATGGCCGGCCGGTGGTGATTCCCCCGGAAGCAATCGTCGTGCCCGGCGCGCGCGCCATCAGCCAGGGGAAAGGCAAGGAGTGGGGCCTTTCGCTTCAGACCCCGGTCATCGTCAGATATCGGGACGATAAGACAGACGCCGCGGTGAGGTTGGAAGACGCCCTGAGATAACGGGCCTGCATCCTTCTCATGATTTGCCTCCGGCGCGGGTTTGCATCTTTTTGCATCTTAGTGAGAGAAGCATGGGCGTAGCTCAGAAAACGAATGCTTATCCGAAGTTGCGCACGCGGCCAACCTGGGCCGAAGTCTCGCTCAAGCAGCTTCAAGAAAACTACCGGATTGTGCGGCAACACCTCCCGGAGCGAGTCAAGATCATGTCCGTTGTCAAGGCGGATGCTTATGGTCACGGCCTCGAGGAAGTCTCGAACGTGCTTGCCGGCGCCGGCACCGACTGGTTCGGCGTAACCTCTGCCGACGAGGGCGTCGAACTGCGCGCATCAGGCATCGAGCAGCCGGTGCTCCTGCTGACCGGTTTCTGGAAAGGAGAACTGGAAGCCCTTTCCGAGTGCGACTTGACGCCCGCCATCTACACCGACGATCAACTGGCGGCGCTCCACGAGTGGGGCAAAGAGACCGGCCGCAAGATGCGCTTCCATCTGAAAGTGAATACGGGCATGGGCCGGCTCGGGCTGCACTGGCAGGATGTCGCGGGATTTTTAAGCCTTTATCGCACCCTCGAGCATGTCGAGATGGAGGGCCTGTTCACCCACCTTGCTTCGGCCGAGGACTATACGTCCGAGCAAACCGGGCAGCAAGTGGAACGGTTTGAGTCCGTGCTCGCCGACTTTCGGCGGGCGGGGGTGGATCCGCGGTACGTCCACGTTGCCAACAGCGCCGCCATTGCCGGCCGGCCAAACACCTGGGCGAACATGGTTCGGCCGGGGGCGCTGCTCTACGGGATCCAGGTGCCGCTCAAGCTGCCGGCGGGAATGAAAGCAGAGTCTGTGTCATTGCCCGTCAAAAACATTCTGACGTGGAAGTCGCGCATCATTGCCCTCAAAGAGGTCCCGGCGGGCACGCCGCTCGGCTACAGCGCCGGCTACGTCACCGAGAAGACCTCGCGGGTGGCCACGATTCCTGCCGGTTACGCCGACGGCTTGAAGCGTAGCCTTTCCAATCGCGGGCGAACCATCGTCCGCGACCGCTACGCGCCCATCATCGGAAATATCAGCATGGACCTGACCCTCCTGGATGTCACCGAGATTCCTGGAGCGGCGGTTGGCGATGAAGTGATCTTGATCGGGCATTCCGACCACTGCAGCGTTACGCCCGCAGAAATCAGCGCCCTTACCCGGACGGTCCCCTACGACGTTCTCTGCGCGGTGAGCAAGCGCGTCCCGCGCATCTATCTTCGATAGTTACTGGTGCCGTTTGGAGTGCAGGAGCTTACTCGCGTCCTGGAATGGTCGCTGAGCCCGGTGGCACCCGCCACCGGGAAACGCTTGCGAGATCACAGGCTAAGGTTATCGAACGCGCCGGATGCGGGCGCCGACGGAGTTGAGCCGTTCTTCGATGCGTTCGTAGCCCCGGTCGAGATGATAGACGCGGTCCACGACCGTCTCGCCGCTCGCGACGAGCCCTGCCAGGACGAGCGAAGCGCTGGCGCGGAGGTCGGAGGCGATAACGTTCGCGCCGCTCAGCGGGGTTTTGCCGCGCACAATCGCCTGGCGTCCCTCAATGGTTATGTCGGCGCCCATGCGGACCATTTCGCTGGCGTGGAGGAAACGATTCTCAAAAATCGTCTCCGTGATCACCGCGGCGCCTTCCGCCTGCGTCATCAGGGCCATATATTGCGCCTGCATGTCGGTGGCGAAGCCGGGATACTCCTCCGTGGTCACGTCCACCGATTGCAAACGCCCCGGTGCGCGAACACGCAGGCTCTTCTCGTCCGTCGAGGTGATGGTGATTCCGGCGTCTTGCAATTTGGCCATCACCGCGGTCAGATGGTCGGGCCGGCACGAGAGCAATTCGAGATCCCCGCCGGTGATGCCTCCCGCCACCAGAAGCGTTCCTGCCTCGACCCGATCGGGGATAACGGTGTGCTCGGCCGCATGCAGTTTGCCCGCGCCGGCAATGCGAACGGTTGACGTGCCGGCACCGTCAATCTTCGCTCCCATCTTGCCGAGCAACTCGGCCAGGTCGGCAACCTCCGGCTCGCGCGCCGCATTCTCAAGCACCGTTTCGCCGCTTGCCAGCGCCGCCGCCATCATGACGTTTTCCGTTCCGGTTACCGTGATCCTGTCAAAAAGAATTCTTGTTCCGCGCAAGCCATCCGCCCGCGCCTCGACGTAGCCGTGTTCGGTCTTGACGCTGGCCCCGAGCTGCTCGAGTGCCTTCAAATGGAGGTCTATGGGCCGCGCGCCGATGGCGCAGCCGCCGGGAAGAGAAACGCGTGCTTGCCCAAAACGCGCCAGCAGCGGCCCGAGCGTCAGCACCGATGCGCGCATCGTTCGCACAAGGTCGTAGGGAGCTTCTCGGCGAGCGATGCGTTCCGCGTGCAAGGTGATGCGGTGGGGGTCGCGGGCGTCCTTTTCCACCCACACGCCCATATGGCCGAGCAGTTGGCTCATGGTGGCGATGTCACGCACTGCCGGGCAGTTCGCGAGCACAAGCGGTTCGGAGGTGAGCAGGGCGGCGGCCATGGCGGGCAAAGCGGCATTTTTTGCGCCGCTCACGGTGACCGCGCCTTCGAGCCTGCTTCCACCCTGGATGATGAATTTATCCATCTGGCCTAACGTGCGATTTCGCCCAAGGCGCGGCGGAGTTCACCGCCGGCTTCAGCGAGCTTTCTCCTGGCCTCCCGGGCAGGGCAGCCCAGCTTGAGCATGATGAGCGCCACCCGGGTGTTTCCGCCGGCGCGCCGCATAGCCCGGCGAGCGGCTGCCGTGCCAACGCCAGTTGTCTGTTCCAGGATTCGCTCCGCGCGCCGCATGAGCTTGCGGTTCGTGCGGCGGACGTTGATCATCCACCCGCCATAAGTGTAGCCCAGCCGTATCATGGCAGCCGTGCTAAGCATGTTGAGGACAAGCTTCTGAGCCGTGCCCGCTTTCATCCGGGTCGAGCCGGCGATGACTTCGGGGCCGACGACGGGAGCAATCGAGACCTCCGCCAGAAGGGCTGCCTTGGAGCGCGGGTGGGTGGTAACGGCCACCGTCTGGGCGCCTCTCCGTCGAGCCAAGGCAAGCGCGGCGACCGTATAGGGCGTGTTTCCGGAGGCGCTCAGACCGACGACAACGTCTCGCTTGGACAAACGCAGCCGGCGCATGTCCCGCTGCCCCAGCGAAGAAGAATCCTCAGCGCCCTCGACCGCGCGCGTCACCGCCCGACGCCCGCCGGCAAGGACCGCCCGAACCATGTCCGGCGAAGTATTAAAGGTGGGCGGGCACTCGGCGGCGTCGAGCAGGCCCAGCCGGCCGCTCGTCCCGGCGCCGACATAAATGAGCCGGCCACCCTGCCGGAGGGCTTTGACAATCATATCCACGGCGCGGGCAATGCGAGGAATTTCCCGCGCCACGGCCCGAGGCACCTTGCGATCTTCCGAATGGATGATGCGCAGGACCTTGCGAGTAGATTCCAGATCCATGCGAACGGCGCGCGGATTCAGCGGCTCGCCGATCATGGTTTGAGCCCGAGCGCTTCCACGACGGCATCGGCGACCCTCGGCCGGAGCTGCCGGATCGCTTCATTCTCGCGTGTGGGATGCACGCGGTTGGTCAAAAGCACGACAAACAGTTCTTTCGCCGGATCGATCCAGATGGATGTTCCGGTAAAGCCCGTGTGGCCATAGGTGCGCGAGGAGAGGAAATGGCCGGAGGAGGACTCAGGCGAAGCAGTGTCCCAACCGAGAGCGCGGGTCGAATCCCCGGGTCCTTGCCGGCGAGTGAACTCCTCCATGGTGCTCCGGCGGAGGAGTCGCTGGTGACCGTAGATCCCGCCATTCAGCATCATCTGGCAGAAGGCGGCAAGATCGCCGGCAGTGGCGAACAGTCCGGCATGGGCGGATTCGCCGCCCATCACATAAGCGTTCTCGTCGTGCGCCTGGCCGTGAACCGTTCGCTTTCGCAGTTTTTGGTCCAATTCGGTCGGCGCAATGCGTTTGAGAAGCGACTTGGGCGGGTTGAACATGGTCGTGCTCATCCCCAGAGGTAAAAAGATTTGCTCTCGGAACAGGTCACCGAGCGAGCGGCCGGAAACGCGCGCCAGAACCTCGCCCAGGAGAATCACGCCGAGATCGCTATAAACCGATTTCGTGCCGGGCTGGTAGGCAAGGGGTGTGGCCAGAGTTCGTTTCACGATCTCGGCGCGGTTCTTGGCATCAAGAAAGAACTCCTTGTAGGCGGGAAGGCCCGAGCTATGCGTGAGAAGTCGGCGGAGAGTGACCTGTTCTCGCCACGCTCGATCCTCCCCTGCCGGAACCCCCCGGACGGAAGCCTCCTCCCGAAGCCGCGGGAGAAGCCACTCGGGCAGATAACGGCTGAGAGGAGCGTCGAGCTGAAGTTTGCCTGACTCGACGAACTGCATGACGAGCGTCGTGGCTCCGACGACTTTCGTCAGAGAGGCAATATCGTAGATCGTGTCCGGAGTCACAGCGGCAGCGTTTGCGTCATAGGTCAGCTTGCCGAACGGGTGCACGGCCACCGAGCCCTTCCAACCAACTGCCAGAATTCCGCCCGGCGTGACCCGCTCGGCGACGGCGCCGCCCAGGAGACGATAAACGGGCTGAAGACGCGCTTCCGTCTCTGCCGGAGCGGGCGAAAGTCGCATGGCGCTCCCGGCACGTTCCCACCCGTGGCCCGCGCTGGCGACGCCGGGTATGCTGACGGGCAATTTGCCCGCGATTGCGCTCTGCCCGAAAAGAGCGCGCGCCAGGGCGCGCTCGGCCACGTCCACGTGGCTGAAGGTCAACAGCACAGTGGGAGCGGAAGAAAATGCCTGAGCGAGATAAGGATTGCCGAGGAGCGCGACCACGGTTGGTTTTCCGGCGGCGAGAAGGCGAGTGACCAGTTCGGACTGCTCAGGAGGCAAACCGAGCGAGCCCTTGCGGTCCATCACCCGCACAAACAGGGCGATCAGCGCCACGTCGTAGTCGGACGCTTCGGGCAGACGAAGGCTCCGAGCGTTTACGAACCGAGTGTCGCAACGCAAGACCTGCAACTGGTCGGTTCTCGAGCGCAGCTCGCGCTCCAGAATTTCCGCCGGGTAGGGATCCGGGTCGGCGGAAACGGCCAGGAGGAGAAGCCGTAGGGGCTTGGTGGAATCGAGCGGCACGAGATGCGGTTCATCCCGGACCAGGGTCACGCCGCGCTCTGCCATGCGCTCAGCCGCCAGGCGATACTCCGGCCGGCCGAACACGGTGTTGAGTTTTTCGAGATCGACGAGCCTATTTTTGTTCAGGCCCAGCCGCGCCTTCGCCCGCAGAATCCTCGTTACTGAAGCATCCACTCGCTCAGGCGGGATGCGGCCGGATTGAACCGCCTCGGCGAGCGCCGGGAGAACGCTCTCCGGTTCAACCAGCAGAAGCACGTCCGCGCCGGCAAGCACGGCGCGAACCGCTGCCTCCCCCGGAGGCCATTGGTTCGCTACCCCGGCCATGTCCATCGCATCGGTGGCGATCAGGCCGTCGTAATGCATTTCCCGGCGCAAAAGATCGGTGAGCACCGGACGAGAGAGAGTAGCCGGCGTCCGCCTGTCCGGGTCGAGCGCTGGCACGGCCAGATGACCGGTCATGATGGAACCAACCCCGGCTTCGATGGCGGCACGGAAGGGAACCAGCTCGACTGCCTCCAACCGCTGGCGGTCTCGGTCCACGACAGCAAGGTCGAGGTGAGAATCCACCGTGACATCCCCGTGCCCGGGAAAATGCTTGGCGGTGGCGAGAGTGCCCGCTTCCTGGGCGCCGCGGACAAAGGCGGCGACGAATTGGGCGACCGGTACGGGATTTTCGGCGAACGCCCGAACATTGATGATGGGGTTGTCCGGGTTCACGTTGACATCGGCGACGGGCGCGAAGACCCAATGCACGCCCAACGCCCGCGCTTCGAGCGCTGTCGTGCGGCCCATCTCATAGGCTGCTTGCGGGTCGCCGCCGGCAGCCAGCGCCATGGCGTGAGGAAACGAGGTTCCTTCAAGAATGCGTTGGCTGGTGCCGCGCTCGAAATCGCCGGCAATGAGCAGCGCGACGCGA
Organism: Candidatus Acidiferrales bacterium; assembly: GCA_036514995.1. Taxonomy (NCBI): domain Bacteria; kingdom Pseudomonadati; phylum Acidobacteriota; class Terriglobia; order Candidatus Acidiferrales; species Candidatus Acidiferrales bacterium. The sequence continues at coordinate 5,188 of DATBWB010000164.1, read as the reverse complement.
GCCCGCCGTTGGAGCTGATTCGCCAGAGCGGCCGTCGGATAGGCCTGGCTGCGCTCCACCCCGAGCGGCCCCCGGCGGGCGGTAACGATCACTCCGCCCACCTGCCCCCGCTCGACCAAATCCGTCAGCCGGCGATAAGGGGGACTCTCCACGTTCATGAATTCGCCGAAATAGCCGACGACGATCATCTGCCCGAGCTTTTGCTCGAGCGTCATTTTTCTCAGGGTGTTGCGAACCCATTTCTCGTTGCTGGCGGCAAGCTTGCCCTGGGCAGTCTTTGGGGACTCGGCGCGGGCGAGCTGAAAGGCGGTCGTGAGGGTCGCCGCCAGCAACAGAAGGGCGCATGCATCCGTTCCGCAAAGGCGAGCGATCCAATCAGCCATGCGCGTTCTCAAACTGTTTTTCGGCTCCCAACCGACATCCAGCGTCTCGTTGACGAAAAATTTCCTTTCAGTGTATATAGCACAGGCAGAAAGGCAACTCAACCGAGGTGCTTTCGATGCGCTACCCCGGGTCATCCGGCCGGCTGTGGTTCGGAATGTTTTCCTGCTGGACGCTATGCCTCTCGCCGTTTCTCCACGCCAAAGAAGCGCCGAAACGTCCGGTGCTGACCGGGATTGAAGTCCTCGAAAAAATGAAGTTTCGGCCGCTTGCCGGCAAACGCATCGGCCTGATTACGAATCAGACCGGACAAACACATGACGGCCGCCGTTCGGTGGATGTCTTGGCGCGGGCACCGGGCCTCCAGTTGAAAGCGATTTTTTCGCCGGAGCATGGCCCGGAAGGAATCCGGGAGGGCGATGTCGAGTCGAGCCGCGACCCCGCCACCGGCCTTCCCGTCTTCTCCCTTTATGGCCAGGGTCGCCGGCCAACCGATGACATGCTCAAGGACCTGGATGTTCTGGTTTTTGATATTCAGGACGCCGGCGTGCGCTTCTATACCTACATCACCACCATGGGCTACGCCATGGAGGAGGCGGCAAAGCGGGGCATCGGCTTCATGGTGCTTGACCGCCCCAATCCGCTCACCGGAAGCGTCGAGGGCCCCATGCTTGACCCGGACAAGCTTTCCTTTGTGGGATATTTTCCCATGCCCATCCGCCATGGCATGACGGTGGGCGAACTGGCTACCCTGTTCAATCAAGAAAAGCGCATGGGGGTGAACCTCGAAGTGATCTGGATGCAGGGCTGGCGGCCAACTCTCTGGTTTGACGAAACCGACCTCAAATGGGTCCCGCCAAGCCCGAACCTCAAGACGTTTGCGGGGGCGCTCGTCTATCCTGGCGTTGAGCTCTTGCGAGCGGGCGGCGTATCCGTCGGCCGGGGCACCGATGCTCCTTTCGAACAGTTTGGCGCCCCCTGGATCAACACCGACGACTTTTTGCGTTATATGAAACGCCGCAAAATTCCGGGCGTTCGTTTCTCGCCGGCCAGGTTCACTCCCCGGGCGGATATCCATGCCGGCCAACTCTGTTATGGCCTCCGGGTTCGGTACACCACGCGGGATGCGAGCGTCGTCCTGCCCGCAACGCTGGGCATCGAGCTGCTCGCTGCCCTTCACAAGCTCTATCCCAAGCAGTTTCAACTTGAGCAGACGATTCGCTTGCTCGGATCCGAGCAAACGCTCGAGAGGATCAAACGCGGTGACGATCCAAGAAACATTTCTTCTGCCTGGGCAGGAGCCTGGTGGTTCTGGCGCCAGACCCAGCCTTATCGCTACTACCTAAAGCGGGCGACTTCTCCGGCGCCAGAACCAGTAGAGCGGTAGCCCGACCAGGATCAACCCCAGCCCGAGCACCGACTCCCTCAGGTTTTGCCGGAAGGTGTAAACAAGCAGGACCGACGCCATGAGGAGAAAGATCGCGGGCACCCAGGGGTAACCCCAGGTGCGGTAAGGCCGTGGCAGGTTTGGTTCTTTGCGGCGCAAGAGGAAGACTCCGGCGGTGGTGAGCGCATAGAAGAGCCATTCGCCAAAGATAACCAGCGTATAAAGCTGCTGAAAACCGCCGGTCAGCGCCAGCGCCGAAGCCAGGCCCGCGAAGATGAACAGCGACGTGCTCGGCGTGCGATAGCGAGGGTGGACGTCGGCCAGCCGGCGGAAGAAAAGGCCGTCACGCGCCATGGCATACGGGATCCGGGCAGCGGTGAGGATGGACCCATTCAGGGTCGCCAGACTGGAGATGATTGCCCCCAGGATCACGACCGCCGCTCCATACCTCCCCAGAATTTCCGTTGCCACCGCGGCAGCGACATTCTGAGACGCGGCGATGGCGCCGAGCGGCAGGATGTAAAAGTAAGCCAGGTTGGTCAGGATGTAGATGAGACCCACCGCCAGCGTGCCGTAGATGAGCGCTCGGGGAAGGTTCTTTTCCGGCCGCGCCACTTCACTGCCCACCATCGGGAGATTGTTCCATCCATCGTAAGCCCAGAGAGCGGCCACCATGGCGCCGCCAAAAAAGCCGGCCCAGGTGGCCCCGCCGAAATGGTCCGGCAACAACGGCGGCGCTTTCGCCGATGTTCCCCGACCGATCGCAAATGCCGAAGCCGTCAACCCCAGGATGACAGCGACCTTCAGAACCGTCAGGAAACTTTGCACGCGGCCGCCGGTACGAACGCCGGTGTAATTCACCAGCGTGAGAGCCCAGATGGCAACGATGGCGAGCAGAGTCGTCCCATGGATGTCCAAAACCGTGACTTGATGCTCGCCGGCCGGAAGGCCAAAGTAAGCGAGCTGCCCGCCCAGGGCGGGGAAGAAGAACGAGGCAAAAATCGCAAAGCCACTTGCGATCGTGGCCATCGAGCCGGATCGGGCCAGAATGAATCCTGACCATCCCCAGAGGTAGCCGACGAGCGGGCCATAGGCCCGCCGGAGATAGACGTATTCGCCTCCGGCTTCCGGCATGGCGCTGCTCAACTCGGCATAGCTGAGCGCGCCGAAGAGGGATAGCAAACCCCCAACCACCCAGGCAAGCATCACCAAAGCAAAGGAACCCGTCGAGCGCGCCATGTCTGCCGGAACCAGGAAGATCCCGGTTCCGATGATGATGCCCACGACAAGCGAGACGGCATGCGTCAGCGTGAGCGCCCGCACCAGACCAGGTTTCTCGTCTCGCGTTATCACGTTGAGCTTTCTTCCCGCTTCGGCCGCCAGAATAAGCTCACAACATAGCCTGTCAAAAAGGTGGCAACCGTGCCAATGAGGACGTACCATGTCCACGCGATGGGAGTGCAAAACTTTACGTAGAGGACGACGGCCAAACCAGCCGCCATCCCCACGAGCGCACCGCGCTCATTTGCGGCCGACAAACGCGCCAGCAAAAAAAGACCCAGCAGGCTTCCGTAAGGGATCGAGGCGATCGTCAGACCCGCCTCGAGAACCGAGCCCCAACGGCTGGCCATCAGCGCCAGGCCAATCAGAACCGCTCCCCAGAGAATGGTAAGCCAGCGGGCCACCCGAAGCGTTTGCCCGGGCGTGTATCGGTTGCTATGGGTAAGACGAAGGACATCCACTGCCGATGAGGATGCCAGGGAATTCAGCGCGGCGCTCAAATTGGACATGGCGGCAGCCAGGATCGAAGCAATCAGCAAGCCGGCCAGACCTTGCGGCAACTCGCTGACGACGAATCCGGGCAGAAGCCGGTCGGGGTTGCCGGCGGCGATGGGCGGAAGCTGCCGGTAATGGGCGTAGAGCATCACGCCGACCACCAGGAAGAGCCCAAATTGCGCCAGAATGATAAAGCCACTCACCACCAGAGCCAGTTGGCCTTCGCGCCGTGAGCGAGCCGCCAGCAGGCGCTGGACAATGAGCTGGTCCGTTCCGTGACTTGCCATCGTCAAGAAGAGACCGCCGAGCAACCCGGACCAGAAGGTGTAGTGGCGCGTCAGGCTGAAAGCAAAATCGAATACGCGCAGCTTATCGCCGCCGGAGCCGGCCACGGCAGCAATGGATGTCCAACCGCCGGGAATGCCGTGAAGGAGCGTGACGAAAACGACCACGCCCCCGCCCAGATACATCGCCGTTTGCACCACGTCCGTCCAAATGACAGCCCGCATCCCGCCTTCAAATGTGTAAAGCAGGGTGATCAGGGAAATCAGGATGATGGAGGTCAGTTCGCCTGTGCCCAGGGCGACGCTCACCACCAGTGAGATGGCAAAAACTCGGACTCCCTCGGCTAATCCCCGGGTGACAAGAAATATTGCCGCCGCCGCCGACTTGACGCGAGAGCCCAGCCGTCTTTCAATCCACTGGTAGGCGGTGATGAAATCTCCCTTAAAATACTCCGGAATGAAAAGAGCGGCGATGAGGAAGCGGCCCAGGACGTAGCCCAGCACCAGTTGCAGAAATCCCAGGTTGGAAAGGAAGGCAAGCGCGGGCGTGCCGACGATGGTCAGTGTGCTCGTCTCAGCGGCGACGATGGAAAGGCAAATGGCCCACCAGGGAATGTTGCGCGCACCCAAAAAATAATCGACGATATTCTTTTGCGTTTTGCGAAAATGGATGCCGAAGAGAGTGATCCCGGCCAGATAGGCGAGAATAATGGCGAGATCGAGGGTGGAAAGCCGCACGACACTCCTGGCAGCCCGCCGCGCTATACCCCGCCGGGCCGCCTCAGCCGGTGCCGGGATACTAAGCGGCGGAGAAAAGCGGTGTCAAGCCTGCCCGCGGCGGGCTATGGTAGGAGAAGATGAAACTTTTTGTCGGGATTGACGGCGGCGGAACCAAAACCGAGTGCGTCATCCTGGATGAGTTGGGCGCAGTGCGTGGGGTCAGCTCCACCGGATCTTCCAATATCGCCCGTGTCGGGGAAGAACGGGCGTTTGCCGCTCTGCGAGCTTGCCTGGCCGCCGCCCTGAAACCGACAAAACAAACCAAAGGCTCCGTCGTCAGTGCGGTTGCCGGCCTGGCTGGGTCTGGGCGCGTCCGGATTCGGAGATCGGCCGAGCGATTCTTGCGAAATTCGCTCCCCAAGGCAAAATGTCACGTTATGACCGACCTCGCGATCGCGCTCGCCAGCATCAGCGAGGCCGGGCCGGCATTGGTGATTGTTGCCGGCACTGGCTCGGGTGCTTTGGCGCGGGGGCGGGAAGGCCCCGAGATGCGGGCAGGCGGGTGGGGGCCGTGGGCCAGCGATGAAGGGAGCGCATTTGATGCCGGCGGGAAGGCGATGGCAACCGTCGCCAGAATGCG
>DATBWB010000163.1 GCA_036514995.1 Candidatus Acidiferrales bacterium | reverse complement strand
CGCAACCACGGGACCAGAGAAAAGAGCAAGACGCGCCCGCCCGGCTGCATCGCCTTGAATTGAACGCGGGCTTTGCCTGTGATCACCACGTTCGGCGGGACGGTCACGTCCAGCTTATAGCGGTCCACCCGGATCTCTTCGCTGGCCCCTTTTGCCGAGTATGTCGAAGGCGTGGTGGCGCCCGCCGGGAACGAATTCCACACATCAAGGAATTCCAACCCCTCGTCGAGCTGGCCCACGGAAACTTGCTCCTCGCTGCTGCGATCCACCTCCGCCATTACCCATTTCTTCTGACTTGTGTAAACCTGAGCATGGAAAAGGCGGGTCCGCTCGCGATCGAGCGAGAGCAGCGACCGCAACACCTGCGGTTCCCAGTTGAGTCCCCAACGATCCATCTTCTCCTGCCGTTCCTTGTAAAGAGTCAGGAAACTTCCGCCGCCGGAGAACTTGCGGCCCTGGCGGCTCAACTCGTCATAGGTTTCATCGGTGAAGATCAGCAGCGCCTTGTCGAATTCCAGGTTTAGCTCAGGTTGCCCCGTGCGCCGCTGCAACTGATGCGCCTCGATGGCGTTGGGAGGAACCATGCGGAGCGCGCCTGCCCCCGTGAAGACCCCTGCCCAGACAACCCCGGCCGCTGGCTGGACGAATTCGACCCTGCCGTCACGGAACGTGAATTCAAAGGCTTCGCGCTTCAATTTGACATTTTCGAGCTGAAAAACGCGCTCCGGATCGTCTTTGGGTTGGCGCAACGCTGTCCAGATGGCGTTCGGTTCGGGCTCTTGGGCGACGACCGGCGCGACAAACCAGAGGAAAACTGCCAGGGCAAGCATTCTTCGCGGCGGCTGCATGGGTTTCTCCGGCCAGGCTTGCAGGATTTTGACTTAGCGGAATGTATATCTAGGTTAAAGCCGAGACAAGTCGTTTTTGGCGGGCCAGCTTCCGTTGGCCACAGGGCCCGCTCGAGGGGACAAAGTCGGCCGCGCTCCTCGCCGGAGGAGATCCCGGAGGCGAGGCAAAGCGAGCCGGGCGGCGTGCTCTCCGGCAAGAATGATATCGTGGGCGCGCTCGAAATCACCCCAGCGGTAGCAGACCACGTGCGGCTCCAGCACCACATCGGCCAGTTGCCGCCAGGAGTCCATCGCCTGGCGCTGGGCAATGGAGAAAGATTGGCCCACCACGTCCAGCAGATTACGGGGTGGCTGCGGCTCCGGACAATGGCCGGCGTCGAGCCAGACGGCAACAATGATCTCGGCGCCAAGCTGTGCCACCGCTCGCGTGGGCACCGTGCCCACCAGCGCCCCGTCCACCAGCGCATGGCCGGCATGCTGGATGGGGAGAAAGAGGCCCGGCACGGCGCAACTCGCTCGCAGCGGCGCCACCAGCTCGCCCTGGGTGAAAATGACCGGCTCGCCGGTGGCCAGGTCGGTGGTCACCACCGCGCAGGGAATCTGCAAATCCTCAAACGTGCGCGCCCGGATGAGCCGGTGAATAAACTGTTCCATGCGCTCATTCGTGGCCAGCCCCATGCGCGAAATCGTCCAGCGGGCAAAGTCGCGGAAGCGTACCTTGGCGGCTTCTTCCTCCATTGCCCGCAAAGACATTCCGCTCGAGTAAGCGGCGGCGATCAGGCTGCCCACGCTCGTGCCGGCAAGGCAGTCAACCGGGATGTTGTTTTCCTGGAAAACTTTCAGCACGCCGATGTGAGCCAGACCTCGCGCAAAACCGCTGCCCAGTGCCAGGCCGAGCCTGGCCCGGCCGAACGGCCGCTGCGGGGCGTAGGCAAAACCACGAATGCGCCCCACCGCCCAATTCAGCCCCACACGCAGCCAATGTCGCGTCCGAGCCATCGTCGCTCCCTGTAGATTGGAGTCGCCGCTCACCGGCCGGGTTGCAACGTTGTAGGGGCGTACGGCCGTACGCCCCTACTAGCTGCCAAGTATAACGCGCCAAACCCGGGCAAGAGCTGGCTTTGCGCCGGATGTGCCCCGGGGTACAATGACGCCCTATCTTCGTTTCGAGGTCATCATGATTCGCAATTTGGAAAAAGTCGCCGTTTTGGGAGCGGGCACCATGGGCGCCCGCATTGCTGCTCATCTGGCCAACGCCGGTTTTCGTTCTTTCCTGCTCGACATCGTTCCCGACAAGCTCACCGAGGACGAGCAGCAGAAAGGGTTCACGCTTGCCTCGCCGGCGGTTCGCAATCGCATCGTCCTGGCGGGCCTCGAAGCGGCGAGGAAGGCCAGGCCCGCCGCCTTTTTCACCCCCGGCCGCGCCCGGTTGATCACCACTGGAAACTTTGAAGACAATCTCGGCTGGGTGGCCGAAGCGGATTGGATTATCGAGGCGGTCGCCGAACGGCTTGACATCAAGCGGGCGTTGCTCGCCCGGGTGGACGCGTTGCGCCGGCCGGGCACCTTCGTCTCGACCAACACTTCCGGTCTTCCAGTGCGCCTGATCGCTGAAGGATTTTCGGAAGATTTCCGGCGCCACTGGGTCGGAACGCACTTCTTCAATCCGCCTCGCTACATGAAGCTCGTGGAGATTATTCCTACCCCGGAAACGGACCCTGCTGTCATCGAGACCTTGCGCCACGTCCTCGACCGGATGCTGGGCAAGGGCGTGGTCATCGCCAAGGACACCCCCAACTTTATCGCCAACCGGATCGGGACCTATTCGGTGCTGAACGTCATGCGGCGAATGCAGGAGGATGGCCTCACGATCGAGGAGGTGGATGCGCTGACCGGGGCGGAGATGGGCTGGCCGAAAAGCGCCACCTTCCGCACCGTGGATATCGTCGGCCTGGATGTGCTCAGCCACGTGGTGCGCAACCTTTACCAGAACGCGCCGCACGACGAGCGCCGCGAAACTTTCCGCCTTCCTGCATTTGTCGAACAAATGCTGAGCCGGGGCTGGCTGGGCGACAAGACCGGCCAGGGCTTTTTCAAACGCATCAAGAAAGATGGCGAATCGGAAATCCTGACGCTTGACTACCAGACGCTCGACTACCGCCCGCGACAGAAAGCGAAGTTTCCTTCCCTCGAAATGGCCAAGCAGATCGAAGATCCCGCCAGGCGGCTCGCCACGGTCGTGGGCGCCGAGGACAAGGGCGGCAAGTTTGCCTGGAAGGTCCTTTCGGACATGCTGACCTATGCTGCCGCGCGCATCCCGGAAATCGCCGACACGGTCGAGGAAGTGGACCGCGCCATGCGCTGGGGATTCAACTGGGAGATGGGACCCTTTGAGATGTGGGACGCGCTGGGCGTCGAGCTGACCGCCGAGCGCATCCGGCGCGAGGGAGGAACCATCCCGCCGGTCGTCGAGCAGTTGCTTTCAAGCGGCGCAAAAAGTTTCTATCGCAGCGAGTGCGGCAGCCGAACCTTTTTTGATCTCGTTGCCGACCGGCACCGCCGGCTCGAAGAGCGCCCGGGCATTCTTGTTCTCAAACACCTTAAAGAGAAACCGGGGGCGGTCATCCAGCGCAATGCCGGCGCCAGTCTGGTCAACCTGGGCGATGGGGTGGCGTGCGTCGAGTATCACTCCAAGATGAACGCCATCGGCGCGGACATTGTTCATATTCTGCACGCCGGTCTTAAAAAGTTGAAAGAAGATTTCCGCGGGCTGGTCATCGGGAACCAGGCGGCGAACTTCTCCGTCGGCGCCAACCTCATGCTCTTGCTCGTCGCCGCCCAGGAAGGCGACTGGGAAGAAATAGACCTTGCCGTGCGATCCTTCCAGGGCGTGAACATGGCCATCAAGTACGCGCCCCGGCCGGTTGTCGCCGCACCCTTCGGGATGTCGCTCGGCGGCGGCTGCGAGACGCCGCTGCATGCCGCCCGCATTCATGCCGCCGCCGAGTGCTACATCGGCCTGGTCGAAGCAGGCGTGGGCCTGATTCCTGCCGGGGGCGGCTGCAAGGAGATGCTGATCCGGGCGAATGAACGCGCCGCGAGCGGGGAAGAGCTTGACCTGGGGCATGCCCTTAAAGAGGTCTTCGAGCAAATGGCCCTGGGCAAAGTAGCGACGAGCGCCGAAGAGGCAAAAGCCTTCGGCTACCTTCGCCCCACCGACAGGGTTTCGATGAATGCGGAGCGGCTCATCGCCGACGCCAAGCAGACCGCCATCGAGCTGGACGAAGCTGGCTGGCGCCCTCCGGTGCCCGCTGAAATCAAAGTTCTTGGCCAATCGGCCCTATCGCTCATGAAACTGGCGGCGCACATCATGAAGCGCGCCGGCTACGCTACTGACCATGATGCCGTTGTGGCCGGAAAACTCGCCCACGTCCTGGCGGGAGGGCCCCTCTCCGCGCCACAGACCGTCAGCGAGCAATATGTTTTGGACCTCGAGCGGGAGGCTTTCCTGAGCCTCTGCGGTGAACGAAAAACGCTCGAGCGCATCCAATTCACGCTCAAGACAGGCAAGCCGCTCAGAAACTAAGAAGCCCCCATCCTTCTCGTGTTCTTGGCGAGAAGGGTGAGGTTCACTCAATTGAAGTCAGGCCTCCTACGCCGTGGTCGTTCGCGTTTCCAGGACACCTGGGAAGAAACACATGGGGATGTCGCGCGAGGTGCGCAAACCGGGTTTGGCTTCGAGCAATGCAGGCAGACAGTTGACCACCACTGCCGCGGTGGCCAGATCGCCGTGCGTTCCCCCAGGGATCTTGAAACTCAGGTCAGGCACGCCGTGGATGGCGACCTCGTCCGCTGGATCCCTGGCGCCCACGTACATCTGCAATTCGAGGGAAACCATTGCCTCGCCGGCACTCAGGCCTCGAGCCACCTGACGGACGCCCGCCACTCGCCCTGCTGGCACCTCGAGGAAGGGTGTGCGAACGGTGTCGGTTGCGAGGACCGGCTCGATCGTCTCGGTGATGTTGTCAACGCTGAGGCCGAGGGAGTCGGCAAGCATCGCGGCAGATTCAGGCAGGCCGTGATGCTTGATCCGGCCGGCCTCCACCTGCGAACGAAATTCTTCGGCGGTAAGCCCGGCACCGACCTTTTTTTGGAGTGGGAGCCTTCGTTCGGATGCATTGACCGTTCGTTTTACGCTGACGGAGAAAACTCGTTGGCAAGCCGTCGCCAGGGTCAGCACCAGCTTGTCCATGACAAAGCCCGGGTTCACCCCCGTTCCCAGGATCGCCACCCCGCGCCCGCGCGCCATGCGGTCCAACTGTTCGCTCAGCTTCGGGTGTTTGCGGAAGGGATAGGCCAGCTCCTCACAGGTCGAAATCACGTTCAGGCCTTGTTCCAGGCAGCCAAAAAGTTGTTCGGCCACATCGGTCAGGTAGGAAGATGTCGAATGGACGACAACATCGGCGGAAGTCTTCAAGACCACTTCCGGCCGGTCCGAGACGCGGATTCCCGTCTCGCGACCCGCCTCGGCCACCTCACCCAGGTCTTTTCCTACCTTGGCTGGATCCACGTCCAGCGCGCCCACGATTTCTATGCCCGGCTTTTCCAACATTAGCCGAACGATGCTGGCACCAATGGGGCCGACGCCGTATTGAATTACGCGAAGCTTCTTTCCCATAACCACGCCCTCCTGTTCGTCTTGGCACGGAAGTGTCGGGAGCCAATTTCGTTTTTCGTCCCGAAGCTTCGGGACGAAACTCGGAACTTCGGTCGTCCTGGCTACCCTTGTTGTTTGCTAGGTTCTAATCCTTTGGGTTTGCCCCATTCGGGCGCAGCGGGCGATCTCCTCAGCTACATAGGCCGAGAAAGCTTTTTTCAGGCGGGAACTGACCTCGCCCCCAACGACTGGCACTTTGTGCTCCTCGATCTCCTTCACCGGACAAACCTCGCGCGTCGTAGAGGTAAGGAAGACCTCATCAGCAGCCCACAGATCTTGCCGTGTCAAAACCGATTCTTCCACGGTCACCCCGACGCTGCTCGCCATTTCCAAAAGAATCGCCCGGGTGACGCCGGCCAGGCAACCCGACGAGAGTGGCGGTGTAGAGACCTTGCCGGAGCGAACGCAGAATACGTTGGCCGATGTGCACTCGGTCACCTCGGCTCGCTCGTTCAAAAGGATGATTTCATCGAAACCGCGGTTTTGAGCCTGCTGCAAGCTCCAGACGTTGCTGAGCCACGAAGTAACCTTGGTCCCGCTCAACGGCGATGCCGAATAACGGCCGTGCTCCATCAGGGCTAGCCGGGCGATCGTCTCGCGGGCAGGCAGGTCGGCGGTGTACATGATCCAGTCAACCGGCGGGAATGGTTCATCGCTGCACCAGTAGCCAACGCGGTTGAACGTAAAGTAGATCCGGGCCACGCCGCTTTTCACCTGGTTCGCTCGCACCAGACCTAAAAGCTCGTTCCATACCGACTCCGGGTCGAAGGTCAACGGAAGCTCGATGCGAGAGGCGTCAGAAACCAGGCGCTGCCAGTGCCGCTCGAAGGCGAAGGGATAACCGTCGTAGATCCGCAGCGTGCTGAAGAGGCCCCACCCGTTCAAAAGCCCGGCCTGGCCTGGAGAAAGCCGCACTCTTTCCAGGGGAAGAATGCGGTCATTGTGGAAAATGAATCGGTGCATCCTCCGTGCCTTCCTTTCGCGCGGCTGACCTTCGGTATTCTACGCCAGAGTGTCCGCTAGAATCGTCAGAAAAAAGATTCGCCACAAAATAGCTTCGCCACAAAAAATAAACAAGTTCGTCTGTTGCCCTGGTGGGTTCATAGTCCGGTGCCGCCTTTTCCGCGCGGTCTGGATTCCTTGCTTTTTGCCCGCTCTTGCATCCAATATACTTCGAGGGTGTTTGTTTAGCTGGGTGCCCCATCCGGAGTTTATCCCGACTATATCGGGGCGAAGCAAGAGTGGGGAGATCCAAACGAATGACGAGTTTCGAATTTCGATAGACGTGAAGAGGGGCGAGTCATGAGAGAAGCGGTGATCGTCAGTGCCGTGCGAACGGCGGTGGGCAAGGCATATAAAGGGACTCTCCGCGCCATGCGCCCGGATGATATGGCGGCGGTGGTGATCCGGGAAGCGATCGCGCGCGTGCCGGGCTTGAAGGCGGAGGAGGTGGAAGACATCATCCTCGGCTGCGCCATGCCGGAGGCGGAGCAAGGAATGAATGTCGCCCGCATCGCCGCCTTGCGAGCCGGGCTGCCCAATTCCATCTCGGCCATGACCATCAACCGTTTTTGCTCCTCCGGCCTCCAATCAATCGCCATGGCCGCCGAGCGCATCCTCGCCGGCTTTGCCGACGTAATTGTTGCCGGCGGCACCGAATCCATGAGCCTTGTCCCCATGGGTGGCCACAAGATTTCTCCCAACCCCTGGCTCATCGAAAATTATCCCGATTCCTATCTTTCGATGGGCGTCACCGCCGAACTCATCGCCCAAAAATATGGCATCAGCCGGGACGAACAGGACGCTTTTTCCCTGGCGAGTCACCGGAAGGCGGTCAAAGCCATCGCCGAGTCCAAATTCCAGAACGAAATCATCCCGCTCGACGTGACCAACGTTTGGGTGGACGAAAAGGGCAAGCGCCAGACGCAAACGCTGAAATTCGCAACCGACGAAGGTCCCCGGGCCGATACTTCGCTCGATGCGCTGGCCAAGCTCAAGCCGGCATTTTCCGCCGAAGGCAGCATCACTGCCGGCAATAGTTCGCAAATGAGCGATGGAGCGGCGGCGGCGGTGGTGATGTCGGCAGATCGGGCGCGGGCGCTGGGCGCGAAACCGATGGCCAAATTTCTCGCCTTTGCGACCGGCGGCGTCGCGCCGGAGGAAATGGGCGTGGGGCCGGTGGTCGCCATACCTAAGGCGCTCAAGCTGGCCGGCCTCAAGCTCTCCGATATCGCGGTGATCGAACTGAATGAAGCCTTTGCCGCGCAGGCGCTCTCCGTGATTAAGGTAGCCGGACTCGACCCGGCGCGGGTGAACCCCAATGGCGGGGCAGTGGCTCTCGGTCATCCCCTCGGTTGCACCGGCGCCAAATTGACCGCCACGTTGTTGGGCGAACTCGAACGCCGCCCGCCGCGGCGGGCTCGCTATGGCATGGTCACGATGTGCGTCGGCGGCGGCATGGGCGCAGCCGGTATCTTTGAACGAATCGAGTAAATCCACCTGTAGTTCGGTCTCGGCTTGAGGGGAAACAGAGGACGTGGTCAGAGAGAGGTGTGGGTGCCCCATCCTCTGCGAAACTTGTCCCGAGCGTAGTCGAGGGAGCAAAGGGTGGGGAGGATCCAGACTTGGCTTGCCGCCTCAGCCTGATTCAGAACTCTTCCTCTTCCGGCTTGGGCAGTTTGGTGATCTTGGACTCGACCTGTAATCCACGAGCTTTCACGTCTCCCAGAATCGTCGCGCGCAATTCGGCGGGCAGTGCCTCGGGAGGGTGTACGCCCCAGAGGTCGCGCGGAAAATATTTGACGAAAAGCGCCGCGGTATGGGCTGTGGCATAGGCAATCGGCGATGCATAGAGACCCTTGAGGCGGATCTGGTAAAGCGTGGGGAACGTGCACAGCCAGCGAATCCGCAGCGGCTGCTCCGCCTTCACGCCTTCCACCAGCACCGCCGCTGCCAAGCGAGCATTGGAGAGAATTCCCCGGCGGATCAGCCGCGCCACCTGCCGCGGCGTCGGCGTCTTGGGAAAACGCTTCGCCACCAGGCCGCGCGACCGGTGGAGCTTTCCCTGGCGATACCATCGCCGCAGCCGTTCGATTTCGTTTCCGCCGATTTTTACGTCCATCTCTTGCATCGGAATGAAGTGCGGCAGCGTCCCGACTTCGTCCTGCGCGGCGAGATAAACCTTTGCCTCGCCGATGGGGGCCGGAAAGCGGAAGCGCTCAGGCTCGCCAAAGCGCTTGCCGAAGCCGAAGCGCCCCTCGCGGTACACACGCGGCCGGGAAGTGGCCTCATCGTAGGCGGCTTCGTGCGACCAGGTGGAAATCGGGTCCTCGCTTTCCGTGCTCTCGTACAGCCGGACCTGCACCCGTTCGACCCGGTCACACATCTCAGCGCTGCGCTTGACGAGCAGGTTCGTCAGCCCGGGAGCGACCCCGGCATTGATCAGCGCCGTGCGACGCTTTTCGAGAAAGCGATTGTGCCAGCGAAGTTGCTCGGCCTTGAAGGGGTAACGGGAGAGATGCGTGGCCATATCGAGGTAATGCGCCCGCAACCGCAGCGCCCCCCGCAGGACGATCTCGTTGAACACTGCTGGCGAGGCGTTGACCAGCAAGTGGCAGCCCCGTCCGGCGCGCACGATCGCCCACAGGTTGCGCGCATTCACCTCGTAAACCGGGATGGGGCTCTTCTTGCCCAGGAAGCGCCGGGCGCGTTCCGGGTCTTTGTCGCCGCACCAGACGGTATGACCCTGCCGCGCCAAGAGCTCGGCGAGCAGCGAGCCGGTGGCCCCAGCTCCCAGAACGAAGATCCGCATCGCAGGGAACTCTATTCTCGAAAGGCAAAAATGACAAGCGGGAGACAGAGAGGCAAAGACCCAAGACTCAAGACTCAAGACTCAAGACTTGACACCAGTGGCCGGTGACGGCCGAAACTCCTGGCACAATAGCCGTGGTATCCTTGCGCTGCCGAGGCCAAAATGAAGAGACGGCGCACGCTGATCACGTCCCCACTTGAGTGGCAGATGACCGCGGCGCCGGTGCCGCACCCGGCACAGCCGGTCGTGGCTGAGCGTGGCGGGACGCAACTCCGCACGCCTCGGCCGGTGGTGATCGTGGACACTCGGGAGCAGAACCCGTTCTCTTTTGCTCGCTTTCGTGGCTGGTTTAAGGGCGTGGAGAAAAAGCCATTGAAGCTGGGAGATTACTCGGTCGCCGGGTTGGAGGAGACCTGTACCGTTGAGCGGAAAGACCTGTCTGACTTGGTTCACTCCTTCACCGTCGAGCGGCCGGTCTTCATTAGCCGGCTCCGGCAAATGAGCCGTTACCCACAACGCCTGTTGGTCATCACCGCCGCCCTGAGCCAGGTTAAGTCTCCCTATGCGTACAGCAGCGTCAATCCCAACAAAATCACCCAATCACTGATCGCACTTTTGGCGGGTCTCGGGGTGCCCTTTCTTTGCGTGGAGACACATGAACTGGGCGAGGAGATTGTGGCTTCGTATCTCTACCAGGTCTTCCTTTACCACTGGCTGGAAACCAACGACTATGGCCGCTTCCTGGCCGACAACGACCTGTAGTCCGCCCCTCATAGCACTAACCCGCACCCCGCGGCCCTTTTTCTCTAAGCTCACGATCCTATGACCTCTGGCCTGCTAAAATCGTGGGATCGATTTGGCCTGCCGCGTTGTTTCAGTGGAAGAGGTGACCAATGAAATATTCGGATCCCGCGCCCGGGTGGACCACCGAATTGATTGCCACATTCGTTTTTGGCTTTGTGCTCGCGACCCTGCTGTGGCTGGGGCTGTGGTTCTTCAGGACGAAACCCGACTATGCTGCCGCGTTGCACGCCAAGGAAACCGCATTGCGGGAGTGTGTGGCAGCTAAGAACGAGTGTAACGACCTGAAAGACAAAGCCTGGGCCAAGAACGAAAACATCCGCCAGCAACTCGAAGAAGCGAGGTTGGGGTGGGGCCGCTGTTTGAAAAGCAAGAAAGCTCTCGAAGAAAAGTTACAACCCTGAAGCGCAGGGTCGAAAAGGAGGAAACTCCCGTAGCGTAGTCCCGCCCCCTTCCACCAGCCCACACCCCTTGAGGCCGCTCCTCGGCCTCTTTTTGGTTCCAAGCCATAGTTTTTTGTTAACAGATTCATCCAGCGGCGGGACCTTCCGTATATGGCACTTTGTTCTCATCGAACAGTTCGGCAGGCCTCCTTAGTGGGCGGACGAAGCCAAAAGCACCTGTACTGGCGTTTGCAACCGGTCCTTGCTCTGTTGCGATGGGAGCTCCGAACGGCGCATGGCGCAACCCCTCCTTTCTCGTCCACTGAATGATTCGGTGCAAAACGCTTGGCAGCTAGCCGCAGAGTCCAAAGGCATATCCTGCCTGCTCAAGCTCACCTAAGATGAGCGGTTGCCACCGCCACGCATTCCGGTTAACGGGTGGTACGCCCTGCTAGTCTGTGCTAGGCTCAGCGCAACAGGAGGGCAAAACCATGGATCAGCTCATTCTGGCTTTGCTGGTTGCGGCGGTGATCCTCTACCTGGTGAGCGGCTGCAGCCGCTTTTTCAAGTTCCAGATTGCGGGACACGACCCCGCGGTGTGGTGGCGGGGCTCAATGGGCCTTTTGGGTTTCAGCATCGCTCTGATGCTCTGGCAGATCCTGGAGGTTCTCCGGGCTCGCTAGGGCACACCACAAGCAAGCGAAGACTAGCGACAGCATTGGCGGTTTCCCGGCTCTACAACCGACGCTGAGGCGCATTGACGGAGCGGGCACCCCTGCTCTCTTGTTCGCTCCTCTACCTAGGGCTGGCGGCTCTAGCGCAGAGCTTTCAGTGCCGCCGTCACATCCACCACCGCAAAAAACGTGTTGACTTTTCGCGCGCCTTTCGCTGATCCAGTGTAGGCGTATTGAATGTTGATGCTAGCCGCACCCAGCTTGCTCGCTGCACTCCCTAGCGCGCCGGGCTTATCGGTTAGGGTAACCTGGACGATATTTTCCTCGGTTGTTTCCCACCCGCGTTCGGCAAAGACCTTTTTGGCCGCCGCTGGCTTATCGACAACCAACCGAATGGCACCCCGCCCTTCCACGACCGACGCTATGAACCCAATGATGTTTACCTTCTTTGCCCCCAGGGCGGAGGCCACTTCACCTAACACCCCGGGCCGATCTTCCACCCATACGGTAAGCTGCTTTGCTCTTGGCATGCGCGCACCTCCTTGCGCTTGCATTCTACATCCACGGACACGTTAGGATACGCAAGCCGCACTCCACTCTGCACCCCTCACACAAACCCGCCACCCACCCAACCACCCGGACGCAGCGTCCGGCTCCCCCCTGAATTTTGCTGCTTAGGAGGCGCGCGGCGCCTATGCGCGACAAAATCCATCGGCTCGCCATAGAAAGAAGAGAACCCCCCAGCCCCACAAGAAAAACGGCCTTCCCAAGCCAATCCCCACACCTCCCACCGCCGATTTCCGTGCCCGCCTCCCCTCAAAAATCCCCGTCCTCGCCCGCTTGAATCCGGGTCCGCTCCACAGGTGTATAATTAGGTTCAGCAACACATTCCATACGTACCGGCCGTCCGGCGCGCTGCCCTGCGAATAGGCGGTTGCCATGTGGAAGGAAGTCACGATCATCTGCGGCCTAGTGCTGCTTGGTCTCGCTGGCTCTTCGCAAGAGAAGAAGAAGGCTGTCCAGGAACCACCGCCCGCTGAGTTCAAAATCCCTCCCGAAGAAGCCCAGCGCCAGAACCCCGTTAAGCCGACACCCGACTCCGTGGCCGAGGGTAAGCGGCTGTACGGCTTCGATTGCGCGATGTGCCACGGCAAGGAAGGCGACGGCAAAGGAGACTTAGCCGAGGCGATGGGGCTCAAGCTCCGCGACTACCGTGACCCCGCGGCTCTGAAAGACATGACCGATGGCGAACTCTTCTACATCCTCTCGAAGGGTAAGGGCAAGATGCCCGGCGATGAGGGCCGCATGAAGCCCGAGCAGCGCTGGCACATGGTCAACTACATCCGCTCGCTCGCCAAAAAGGAGTCTCCTTCAAAAC
>DATBWB010000162.1 GCA_036514995.1 Candidatus Acidiferrales bacterium | reverse complement strand
GGGCATCCGTCCTGAGCGCAGGGGTGCGGGCGGTTCCCGAACCGCCCCTACTCATGGGTCTCGCTTCACGCAAAACAGGCTGGCCCTCGCTATACTCCCAATACTGCGAGGGCTCCTCGAACGGGTTGTTTAGGATGGGATTGTCAACCGCGAGCGTCATAGCAGATTGCGGAATTCTTCCACCGTGATTTTCAGGTCTTGGATAATGCCGCGCAGCGTCTTGCGTTTGAGCTCCCTGCCCGTGTGCATGGGTATCACGACACGCGCCTCATCGCTCTGCGATAGGTTCAGTGCCGAGTGCCGGGTACTGAGTGAGAAGTCCCCCAGGCAGGTGCCTGGGGGCTCGGCGATTTTGTGGAAGGGCCCGGCGTGGCGGGCTGTCGTAGCCGGTGGCAACCGGCAGCTTCGGGCTCACGCGGATATCTCGATGGGCTTGATCAGAATGTCTTCCTCAGGGATCGGTAGGCCGTCTTCCACCAGGCTTTCGATATAAAGGTGAATGGCCTCCTGGATGTTTCGGATGCCTTCCTCGATCGTTTCGCTCTGGGTGTGACAACCCGGCAGCGTGGGACAAAAGACGTGGTAACCGCCTTCGTCTTCCTTCTCAAAGATCACCGTGAAACGCCGCGTCATAAGCCCTCCCGAATAATCCCATGGTAAGAGAAAACGCCGTCCTGTAAGAGTGACGGGCTTCGAGCCCGTCATGCATGCCGGGATAAATCCCGGCACTCCTAACTGGCGCACTACAAGGACAAAATCCGGATTACTTTGTTGCCCCGCTGGTCAAATACCTTGACAGCCACTCGCTTGTGCTTCCCTGGCTGGAAAGGCAAGGATACAGTGCCGCGCAGGGCCTCGAACTTCTCTGGATCGAGCAAGCCTTTAAGGGCGCGCCGGAGTTCCTCCCGCTGGACAGCCCGGATGATGGCCGCTGTTGAAATCCGTTCGTGGATATGCAGGGCGACATTCTCCACGTCGAATGAGAGCCGTTCCGCCTTTCCTGCCCATACGAGTTGTGGATCGAGGTGCGGGTCGTAGGAATAGACTTTGCGCGAGGGGGGCGTCTTATCGTAGGTAACCAAGCCCGCAGGCGGGTTATTGGGCCGCTTCTCATGGTGCCGGTAGTCTTTTACCTTTTCGCTGACCGCGCCATCTCCCTTACTCTTTTTCTTTTTGTTGCTCCCGGCTGCCCGCCTCTGTCTGGTCATCTTTCCCTACCCCTCCTCGACGTGGGCTCGGCGCGATTATACCCCCGTGCAGCCTGGCTCCAAAGAACTACACGAAGGCCCCCGTGCGGAATGAACCGGAAAAGGAAAAGAAGGCCTGCCGTTGGTGGTAGGCCCACCGCGGCGGGAGAAAGCGAGGCCACAAGCCTAGCCAATTGACAGGGAAGTTTCCCCACCAGCTTCGGACACAACCTCTCCCCTATTGCAGCTACCGGCGCTGTCCTTGTTTTCGCAAGAAGGTCGGGACATCCAGGTCATCCCGCAGAGCGGGATCGTCTGCCGGTGACATAGGACCGGGCTTGGCTGCGCTGGTGTTCGGCGGCGACCCGGGATTGACCGAAGTAGGAATGGAACCGGGGCGAGCTCCCGCAGCCGCCGCGGCAGCCAAAGGTCGCGATTCGCCACGAGCACCTGCCGCGACCTGAGGATCACTAGCCGGCAACGACTCCTTGCGGAGCGTGAGCGGTTTGGGCAAAAACGACGGGCGAACGTTCACGCCTGTCTTCTTGACTTTACATTCCTTGAACCCGGTCGCAATGACAGTGATTTTTACCGAATCCTTCATGGCGTCGTCCTGCACTGCCCCGAAGATGATGTTGGCATTCTCATGGGCAGCCTTCTGGATGATCGTCGAAGCCTCATGTACCTCGTGAAGAGTGAGGCTGCTCGAGCCAGTGACGTTCAAGAGTATGCCGGTGGCGCCCTGGATGGAATTATCTTCGAGGAGCGGCGAGCAGATCGCCTTGTTGGCAGCCTCGACGGCACGATTCTGACCGTTGGCCACTGCCGTACCCATCACCGCGTAGCCCATTCCCTGCATGATGGTCTTGATATCCGCAAAATCGCGGTTGATGATCCCGGGGATGGTGATGATGTCGCTGATTCCCTGCACGCCCTGGCGCAGCACGTCATCGGCGATGCGGAAAGCTTCAAAGAAGCTGGTGCCCTTTTCGACGCATTCGAGCAACCGCTCATTCGGGATGACGATGAGCGTGTCCACGCATTCCACCAGCTCGGCCAGTCCTTGCTCCGCCTGGAGCATGCGCCGCTTGCCCTCAAAGGCAAAGGGTTTGGTCACCACCGCCACGGTCAGCGCGCCCAGCTCGCTGGCGAGGCTGGCAAAGATGGGCGCCGCCCCGGTGCCCGTTCCCCCGCCCAGCCCACAGGTGATGAACACCATGTCGGCGCCCTCAAGCGATTCAATAATCTTGTCGGTATCTTCGAGCGCGGCCTTGCGGCCAACTTCCGGATTGGCGCCGGCACCGAGACCCTTGGTCAGCTTTTCGCCAAGCTGAAGTTTCACCGCTGCCTGCGACATCTTCAACGCCTGGAGGTCTGTGTTGGCGGCGACAAACTCGACGCCCTCCAGTTTGGCGCGAATCATCCGGTTGACGGCGTTTCCCCCGCCACCGCCGACACCCACCACCTTCAAGCGCGCTCCGTTGCCCGGCTCCTCGGAAAACGAAAAGCGGATGGGAGCTTCCTTTTGAGAGGCCATGCTTCCTCCTCCTCGACGAGCCGTTTTCAATTCCATCCTTCCCCGCGCATCAGCTTTTTCAACCGTTCGCCAAAGCCGACGTGGCGCTGCTGTTCCAGGCGCTCGAGCCGCCCTGCGTAGAGCAAAAGCCCCACCGCTGCCGAATATTCGGGCTGCTCGATGTCGGGCGGCATATTGCCGAGCCGCCGCGGGATCGCCAGCCGGACGGGTTTTTCCAGGATTCGTTCAGCCACCTCAATCATCCCGTGCAGGCGAGCGCCACCGCCGGTGAGAACCACCCCCGCGCCCAGGGCTCGATCATAGCCCCCGCGCCGCAGCTCGTCGCGAATGAGGGTCACGAGTTCCTGAGCGCGCGGCCCGAGGATGTCGCACAGGGCGCGTTGGAAAACGGTGCGCGGCGGACGATCGCCAACGCTCGTAATCTCAATCGCCTGGTCCTCCTTCAAGATATCGAACAAGGCGCAGCCGTAGCGGCACTTGATCCGCTCGGCTTCCGGAATCGGCGTGCGCAAGCCAACGGCCACGTCGTTGGAGAAATGGTCGCCCCCCACCGGGATCACGCCGGTATGCCGCACCGCGCCGTGCTCGAATACGATCAACTCGCTCGTGCCGCCGCCAATGTCGATCAACGCCACCCCCAATTCCTTTTCGTCGGCGGAAAGGCAGGCGTCGGCGGCCGCGAGCGGCTCAAGAACCGTGTCGGCGACGAGCACCCCCGCCCGGTTCGCCGCGGTGACGACGTTCTGGGTGGCGGCAGCCGAAGCGGTGACGATATGAACGTTGGCTTCGAGCCGCGAACCAATCATACCGATTGGGTCGCGGATGCCGTTTTGCGCGTCCAGCAAAAACTCCTGGGGCAGGACGTGGATGACCTCGCGGTCCTCGGGCAGCGAGATAGCTCGCGCTGCGTCCACGGCGCTGCGAACGTCTTCGCGGGTGATGTCCCGCGGCCGCGAACCGAGCGAGACGCCGCCCCGGCTGTTCACCGATTTCAGGTGCATGCCGGCAATCCCCACCATCGCCGATTCCACCGTGGCGCCAGCAGCCGCCTCAGCCTGCTGCACAGCCTGACGGATGGATGCCACCGTCATTTCCAGATTCACGATCACTCCCCTGCGTGTCCCGCGAGACTCGGCGACCCCGCTGCCCAGCAGCCGGACATTTGCTTCGCCAGCCCCGATTGGATCAGGGCCAGCCGGCGCAGCCGACTCGGGCGCGCCGATCAACACGCACGTCTTGCGGCTGCCAATGTCCAGCGCCACCAGGTTGCGGCTGCGTCGCGCCATCAACGACCTTTGCCCCCGTCCTGCCCTCTCTGGGGCGCATGCACGATCACCTGGCGCTCGAAACGCAAGTCCACCGAAACGATCTTTCCTGATCCCCCTCTGGCGGACCGCCACTCGCCGATATGTTCGGCGTAGATCCGCATCTTCTCCATGAATCCTTCATTGCCGCAATGCACCACCACCGCCCCGTCGCCATCCGTCAGTGTCACGCGCACGTCGGAGTCATCGGATAAATCAACCTCCGAGACCTGCGCGCCGGCCCCGGCCACCACCAGCTCCGTCTCCTCGAGAAAGCGGCGAAAGAGTCCAACCCGCCGGGCACGCTCCTCGGCCGAAAGGTGCGGCGGAATCCCGGTCAACACCGGAAAATGAAATTCGCCCCGCTCCGGTCGCTCCAGCACCACCCCGGAGCCATCCATGAGTGAGAGTTCGCTGCCGGTGCGGAAAAACGCCACTGGTTGGCGCTCCTTCAAAATCACTCGCAGGCGGTTGGGCAGGGTGCGTTCGATAATGGCTGACTCCACCCAGGCGATTTCTTCGATTCCCAGGCGGCGTTGCTCCAGGGGCATCCGGAAAATGCTCTGACCCGCGTCGGCGGCAAATTTTTCCAGCACCTGCCGCCGGGAGACATGCCGGTTGCCCACCAGCTCGATCTGATCGAGCGTCGCCAGCCGGTAGCGGGGAGAATCCATGAAGTAGCGGTAGGCAGCATAGGCAAGGGGCCCGGCCACCGCCATTCCCAACCCCAGAACCAGATAGAGACCGTACCGCCGGCGGGCGGCTCGGCTCAGCTTGCGGCGTCGGACTTCAATCGGCTTTTGACGACGGAGATAGCGAGACTCTTCCTCGGTCAGAAAATCTTCGCGTTCAAAAACTTCCCGTTCCATAACTCAACCGGGCCCGCCGCTGGCGGGCTGGCCAAACTTTCTCCCATCGGGTGGTCGGAAGCCGCCGGGGTATGGGAGCAGGCTCCCCGGTCAGGCTCTCCAAACGATAACTTCCTCCTCCAGCTCGAAGCCAAAGGATTTCCGCACGCGATCGCGGACATCGTCAATCAGAGCGAGCAGATCGCCCGCCGTCGCCCCGAAGCGATTGATAAAAAAATTGGCGTGCCGCTCGCTCACCACCGCTCCCCCGATGCGATGTCCCTTCAGGCCGAGTTCGTCAATCATTTTTCCGGCGGAAGCACCGGGCGGATTCTTGAAAATGCACCCGGCGCTCTTCTCATTCAGCGGCTGCGAGGCGCGACGCTTTTCGTTACAGACTTGAATGCCACCGAGAATTTCGCGGTAGGGTTTGGCGAGCAGTTCGAGTCGCACCGAAAGCATAATATCATCCGGCCCAAAAGAACTGTGCCGATATTCGAAGCGAATTTCATTGCCTGTCAGAGTCTCGATCTGCCGTTTCGCAGCCCGGTAGAGAAGGATGGCGCGCACGTACGAGCCGATTTGCGTGCCGTACGCCCCTGCGTTCATCCGCAAGGCGCCGCCGACCGTGCCCGGCACCCCGATCAGGCCTTCCATGCCGCCCAGGTCGCGCTTGGCGCACTCCATCACGGTGCGGCCCAGTTCGGTGGCGGCGGAAACATAGGCCTCGCCCGGGCCAAATTCGATGTCCCGCCGGGACGGAGCGAGCTGGAGCACGACGTAAGGCAATTCCCGGTCAGGGATCAGAACGTTCGTTCCGCCTCCAAAAAACCGCCAGGGCACGCCCTGCTCATCGAGGAGCGAAATCAGTTCCGGCAAAGCGGAAAAATTTGCAATCTGTAGGAGATCGGAAGGGCCGCCCACGCCGAGCGACGTCCAGTCGGCCATGCGCTCGTTTGGCCGGTAGGCGACGCCCAGCTCCTCGAACGCCGCGGTCACCTTGGGGTTGTCAATCCGCATGGCTTATCCGGCTTCCACTCTGCCTCGAAAAAATCTCGTCCGCAATCCTCCCCACGCTGCCCGCGCCCATCGTGAGAACGGCATCGCCGGGCCGGGCTTCACGTCGGAGCATTTCCGCGGCTTGTTCCATGTCGGCGCTGAAGCGGACGTTCTTGTGTCCGCAGGCGTGAATCGCTTCGGCCAGACGCTCCGCCGTCACGCCGGCAATCGGCGCCTCGCTCGCCGGATAGATGTCCGTCAGGACGAGCACGTCAGCCTGGTTGAAGCAGCGGCAGAAATCATCCCAGAGCGATTGCGTGCGCGTGAAGCGATGCGGCTGGAACAACATCAGCAGCCGGGCGTACCCGCAGCCGCGCGCCGCCTCCAGCGTTGCCCGAATCTCGGCCGGGTGGTGCCCGTAGTCGTCAATCCAGGTCACGCCGTTGAGCTTTCCCTTGATTTCGAACCGCCGCCCAACTCCTCGGAACTGTTCCAACCCCTGACGAATCAGATCCACCGGCACGTTCAGCTCGAGCGCAACTCCGGCCGTTGCCGCCGCGTTGCGCACGTTGTGCAACCCGGCGGAATGGATCCGAAATGCGCCCAGCTCTTCGCCTCGAAAGCGCAGGCCAAATTCGCTTTCGAAGCCGCCCGGCCGCACGTCGCTGATGAAAAGGTCAGCCTGAGCCGATGTTCCGTAGGTTAGAACGCGGCGTTTGATTGCCGGCAAAATGGCCTGCACGTTTTCGTCGTCGAAGCAAAGGACTGCCGCCCCGTAGAAAGGCACCTTGTTCACAAAATCGGTAAAAGCCTGCCTAATCTCCTCGAGATCGCGGTAATAGTCCAGGTGTTCGCGGTCAATCGAGGTTACCACCGCCAGCACCGGAGCGAGCAGGAGAAACGAGCGGTCGGACTCGTCGGCTTCCACCACCATGAATTCACCGCGTCCGAGGCGAGCGCTGGTGCCGGCGTGATTCACTTTGCCGCCCACCACAAAGGTCGGATCGAGCCCGGCTGCGGCAAGCACCGAGGCTAACATGGACGTCGTCGTCGTCTTTCCGTGGGTGCCGGCGACCGCAATCCCGAATTTCAGACGCATCAGTTCGGCCAACATCTCGGCTCGAGGGATGACCGGGATTTGCAGCCGATGCGCTTCCGCCACCTCGGGGTTGTCCGGCCGAATCGCCGCCGACACAACCACCACCTGCGCCCCGTGCACCCATTCCGCCCTGTGCCCTTCGTCCGTCCGAGCTCCGAGAGAGTTGAGCCGTTCGGTGATCGCTGAAGGCTTCACATCCGATCCCGTCACCGTATAGCCCAGAGTCAAAAGCACCTCGGCAATTCCGCTCATCCCGATTCCGCCGATGCCGACGAAATGGATCCGCTGAAATTTGCGAAAAATCTTGTTCACTTCCTGGCTATCCTCTCCAGCATGTCCACGATGTCCTGGGTTGCCCGGGGCCGCGCCAATTCCCGCGCCGCCCCTTCCATCTGCCGGAGTTTCTCAGGCGCTTCGAGCAACGTCAGAATTTCCGTGGCCAGGCGCTCCGGGGTCAGCTCTTCCTCGAGGAGCAATCGGGCTGCCTTCGCCCTTTCGAGCGCTTGTGCATTGCGCAATTGGTGCTGATCGGCCGCCTCCGGAAACGGCACCAGAATCGAAGCCCGGCCAGCGGCCGCGATCTCCGCCACCGTGACCGCGCCGGAACGGGAAACGATCAAATCGGCCTGCCCAAAGCGATCCGGCATGTCGTCCAGAAAGGCCCTCACTTCGGCGCGCATCCCTCGACGCCCATAGGCCACTCGCACGGCATTATAGTCTCGCTCGCCTGTCTGGTGCGTAAAGAACAACTCTTCCCGGCGAGGCGAAAAGAAATCCAGCGCCTCGATCATGGTTTGATTCAAGGCCAGCGATCCCTGGCTGCCGCCGAAGATCAGCACCGAGAAGGGCGGCTCATGCCGGCGCGGCGTAAGGCTGAAAAACGCTGCCCGCACCGGACAGCCCGTCAGCACCCCGCGCTCGCCCAGCCGTGCGGCTGTTTCCGGATAGGCGACCGCCGCTCGCTTGACAAAGGGCAGCACGACCCGGTTGGCAAAGCCTGGCTCGGCATTGGGCTCAAAGATCGCTGTCGGAATGCCGCACAGCGCAGCACTCAGCACAACCGGACCAGACGCGTACCCGCCGATTCCCAGAACGACATCGGGGTTGTTCCGCCGCATGACCCGACCGGCGGCGAGCAGGGCAAGCGGCAGCCGCAAGATGCTTTTCGCCAGGCGAACACCCCCTATTCCCTTGAGGGCCGCCGCCGGTATGCGTTCCAGAGGAAATCCCGCCTGCGGAACCAAGCGATTTTCGATTCCCTTCGCTGTTCCGACAAGCACCACCTCGCCGCGGCTGCGTCGCCGCCATTCCTCGGCAATCGCCAGCGCCGGGAAAACGTGCCCGCCGGTACCGCCGCCTGCAATCATCAGTTTCATTTCCTGCCAGCTCACCGCTGCCGGCTGCCCCATCAATCCGCGTGTTGGCTGAGGTTCAGCAAAATGCCCGTGCCCGCCAGCATCACCACCAGACTCGAACCTCCATAACTGATAAACGGCAGCGGAATACCTTTGGTCGGCATCAAGCCCAGGACAACGCTCAGGTTGATGAGCGCCTGGGCCGTCACCATCACCGTCAAGCCGACACCTGCCAATCGTCCAAATTCATCCGGCGCAGCGGCAGCCGCCCGCAACCCGCGCCAGCAAAAGATTCCAAAAAGCCCCACTACCAGCAGCGCTCCCACCAGACCCAGTTCCTCCGCCAGCACGGCATAAATGAAATCCGTGTGAGCTTCGGGAAGATAGAAAAGCTTCTGGTGGCTTTCCATTAGCCCGACGCCGAACACTCCGCCGCTGCCCACCGCGATGAGCGATTGAATCATCTGAAATCCCCGCCCCTGCGGATCCGCATAGGGATCGAGGAAGGCGAGGACGCGCTCGTAGCGATAGCGGACGCGGAAGATGGCAAAGTAGAGCGCGGGCAAAGCCGCTACCCCTCCATAAGCAAGATAGCGCATCCATAATCCGGCAGAGAAAAGCATGGCGACCGAGATCACCAGCAGGGCGCCTGCTGTCCCGAAATCCGGCTCCAGCATCACCAGCCCGGCGATGACCGCAATAAGTCCAAAAGCCGGCAAAAGCGTGTGGGTGACGTGATTCACCAGCCGCCGGCGCCGCTCGAGGAACCAGGCTAGGAACAGGACCACTACCGGTTTGGCAAATTCCGAAGGCTGCAGCGAGAGGTGACCAAAACGGATCCAGCGATGCGTTTGGTGCGAACGGTCGAGAAACAAAACCGCTACCAGCATGGCCAGTACAATGCCAATCGCTGTGAACACCACCGCCGGCGACTTCAGCCGCCGGTAGTCCGTCTGCATCAGCAGGAGCATGGCAGCCAGGCCCACCCCCAGCCAGAGCAGGTGGCGAATGAGAAATGTGTAGGGGCTGCCCTGCTGCTCCCGGGCAACGACGGCGGAAGCGCTGAAGACTATGACCGTGCCGATCAGACAAAGGGAGAGTGTGGCAGCGAACAGGATGCGGTCGGTTTGGAAGCGACGTGGCATGGTATTTAGCCGGCCAGTCCGCCTCGGGCGGATGCGATTTTTCGCACCTCGTGCTTGAAGACACGGCCGCGATGTTCGTAGTTTTCAAATTGGTCGAAACTGGCGCAGGCCGGCGCAAGGAGCAGGACATCTCCCGGCCTTGCCATCTCAAATCCCAGTTGCACCGCCCGGTCCAGCGTTTCCGCATGCGAGGCCGGCACGGCGCCCTCGATCTGCCGGGCTATTTTTTCGGCTGCCTGGCCAATCAAAAGCACGTGACGGGCCCGCTGCTGCAACGCGTCGCGAAGAACGGAATAGTCCGAGCCTTTGTCCTTTCCGCCCAGGATCAGAATCAACCCGCCGGCAAAAGCCTCAATGGCTTTGAGCGTCGAATCCACATTGGTTGCTTTCGAATCATTAAAGAACTGGACGCCGTTCACTTCCGCCACAAACTCCAGCCGGTGCTCGACCCCGGCAAAGGTTCGCACGCCCTCGCGTACCGATTCAGGCGATGCCCCGACCAGCCGCGCTGCGCACGCCGCCGCCAGTACGTTCTCCAGGTTGTGTGAACCCCTGAGAGGAATCTCCGCCTGTTCGAGCAACGGAGTGACCTCATTCCCCCGGCGGAAGAAAATTTTCCCCGAGTCCAGAAAGGTCCCCGCTGCTACTGGTTGAGCCCGGCTGAAGCGGTAGAGTGTGGACGGGATTTGGCCCAGAGTCCGGCTGGTTGCCGCATCGTCAGCGTTCACGATGGCCGCGTCGCTGGGCCGCTGGTTCGAAAAGATCTTCATCTTGGCGGCAATGTAAACGTCAAAACTCGGATGACGATCCAGATGGTCAGGGGTCAGATTCAAAAGCACGCCGATGTCTGGCCGAAGTTTTTCCGTCAGCTCGAGCTGGAAGCTGCTCAGTTCGCACACCGTCACCGAGCGCTCGCTGGAAGTTTCGACCAAAGAGATCAGCGGCACCCCGATGTTCCCCCCCACCTGCGTGGAGATTCGAGCCACCGAGAGCATATGGCCCAGGAGAACCGAGGTTGTCGTTTTCCCGTTGGAGCCGGTTACGCCCACCCAGCGGCCGCGCAAGAATCTTGCCGCCAGCTCGACTTCGCTCCAGATCGGGACGCCCGCGGCGCGCGCCGCTTGCAACTCCGGCAACTCGGCTGGCACACCCGGGCTCGGCAGGATCAGGTCTTGATCCACAAAGGTCTGCCAGCGGTGCCCGCCGCATTCCAGGGCAACCCTGAGGCGGATCAGCTCACCAGCTACTTCCCCAAGCTCTGGCTCAGGACGGATTTCGCTCACGGTCACCCGCGCTCCCCGGGCCGAGCAGAAGCGCGCCGCAGCCACGCCGGTGCGTGCTGCTCCCACCACCAGCACCCGCTTGCCTTCGAGCGAAACCGGTTCCAATCCCGCCATGGCCGCTCTACCTCAACTTCAGCGTGGTCAGCGCAAAGAGCGCAAACACCAGCGCCACAATCCAAAAGCGAACGATGATTTTCGATTCGCTCCACCCGGAAAGCTCAAAGTGATGGTGAAGCGGAGCCATCTTGAAAATACGCTTGCCCGTCAGCTTGAAGCTCCCTACCTGCAACAGCACCGAGAGAGCTTCCAACACAAATACCCCGCCGATAAAAAAGAGCAGAATCTCTTGTTTCACGATAACCGCCACCGTAGCCAGCCCGCCCCCCAGCGAGAGCGACCCGACATCGCCCATGAAGATTTGAGCCGGGTGGGCGTTGTACCAAAGGAATCCGAGGCTCGCCCCCACCAGCGCCCCGCAGAATATCGTCAGCTCTCCCACGGCGGGCAATTTCTCAATGTCGAGATAGTCGGCAAATCTTGCGTGCGAGGTCACGTAGGTCAGCACCGTCAACGCGCCGCCGGCCACCACCATGCAGCCGATTGCCAGGCCGTCAAGGCCGTCGGTCAGATTGACGGAATTCGAGGAGCCAACGATGACCAGCGAAACAAAAATCAAGAAGGGCAATGCCGCCAACGGCCAGAGATAGGGATTGACCGTCAGCGAATGCAAAACCAGGTCAGGCCGAAGGTTCTTGAAGAACGGAACGATCAGCGCGGTCGAGTAGCTTCCGTCGGCAGACATCAGAACCAGCGCCGCGGCCAGGATGAAGCTGGTGAGAAACTGGAGAGCAAGTTTTGTCCGCCCCGTAAGGCCCAGGCTGCGCCGGCGCACGATCTTGAAGTAATCGTCTAAAAATCCGATCAGGCCGAAAGACATGAAGCCGAACAAGGCCAGCCAAACGAAGGCATTGCGCAGGTCCGCCCAAAGAATGGTCGGGATCACAACGGCGATGCCGATCAACACGCCCCCCATGGTCGGCGTGCCCGCTTTGGCACGATGCGAACTCGGCCCCTCTTCGCGGATGTACTGGCCGACCTGAAATTCTTTGAGCCGGCGGATCAACCAGGGCCCGAACACCAAGCAGAGAAAAAGCGCCGTCAGGCTGGCGTAGGCCGTGCGGAATGTGATGTATCGAAATACGTTGAAGGGATGGAAGTGGGGATAGAGCACATGGTAGAAGAGGTAGTAGAACATGCTAGCTCGCTTCCCTGGCCGCTCCCGAATCTTCGGGACGAGGGTTCGGGACACGCAAAGGATAACGGGTTTTCAGCGCGTCGATCACCTGCTCCACGCGCACCGCCCGCGAACCTTTGACCAGGAGCAAGTCTCCCGGTTGGATCCATTCCGGAAAAAATCGAGCCGCTTCTTCGGCCGTCTCAAAAAAATGTGTCCGGTCCGGCGACAGTCCGGCGGCGATCGCCCCCTCGACCAGCGCAGCCGCATCGCCCGCGATGCCGAAGACCCACTCCAGCCCGGCTCTCGCTGCCCTTTCCCCGCAACGCCGATGCAGAACGCCGGACGTTGGCCCCAGTTCTTTCATTTCCCCGGCGACCAGGGCGCGGCGACGATATTCGCTGAAGTGAGCTACGAGCTCGATCATGGATTCCAGCGCCACCGGATTCGAGTTATAGCAATCATTCACCACCGAAAATCCAGGGGCAAAGTGAAGCAGCTCTCCGCGCATCTTCACCGGTCGGCTGGCGGCAAGGCAATCGGCTGCCGCTTCCGGCGTTACGCCATAGTGGGAAGCGGCCGCAAACGCCGCCAGCGCGTTGCGGACGTTGTGCTCGCCCAGCAGCGGCATCCGGAATGGCCACCGCCCGGCCCGGTTCACCACCTCAAACGTCATCCCCGCAGCACCCCG
Organism: Candidatus Acidiferrales bacterium; assembly: GCA_036514995.1. Lineage (NCBI taxonomy): Bacteria > Pseudomonadati > Acidobacteriota > Terriglobia > Candidatus Acidiferrales > Candidatus Acidiferrales bacterium. The sequence continues at coordinate 5,551 of DATBWB010000162.1, read as the reverse complement.
GTGCATAATGCCGTTCGCGCGAAAGTCTGCTCTCTTGTCCAATCCGTAAAAGATGACCTTACCCCGGCAAAACCGGGAAAAGGATTTCACGCGGCCATCGTCCGCGTTCAGAACGGCGATCGAGTCATCCCCGGCGAGCCCTTCCACCAGCTCTCGCTTGGCCAGCGCAATCTCCTCGACGGAAGAGAAAAACTCCAGATGAACGGGGGCAACGTTGGTGACAATGCCCAGGTTCGGCTCGCAAATCTCCGCCAGCCGGCGAAGTTCCCCTCGATGCGACATCGCCAGTTCGAGGACCGCCGCCTCATGGTGCGGTTCGAGCTGTAAGAGCGAAAGCGGCAGTCCGTACTCGTTGTTGAGATTTCCCTCAGACCTGAGTACTTGAAAGCGAGTGGCCATCATGGCGGCCAGGATTTCTTTGGTGGTGGTCTTTCCGGTTGAGCCGGTGATGGCCAGAACGGGCCGGCCCCATTCGCGCCGCACCGCCCGAGCCAGCTCCTGAAGCGCCACCAGCGTGTCCTGCACCCCCATCAGGCGCGAACGGAAGTTTTCCGGATAGGAAGGGAGGCGATGCTTATCGACAATGGCTGCCGGGGCTCCCGCCTCGAGAGCCGGAAGAACAAAATCATGGCCGTCAAAGTGCGGCCCGCGAAGCGCAACGTAAAGCTCGCCCCGCCGGAGCGTGCGCGAGTCAATGGAACAGCCTGCAATGGGAAGAGAGCTATCCCCGCCGACCGGCACCGGCACACTCAGAGTGCGGCATATCTTTTCAACCGACCATCGCACCGCTCAATTCCTGCTGCTTCCCTCACGTTTCGGAGAAATCCGTTCCGGACTGGCAGCAGTCCTCCCGTAGCCGAGCTTGCGCAGTACCGCGCGGGCGACCTCCCGGTCGCTGAACGGAATCACGCGATCCGCCAGAATTTGACTTGCCTCGTGTCCTTTGCCGGCAAGCAACACGAGATCGCCGCCGGCGGCCATTTCAAGCGCGACTTCGATCGCCTTGGCCCGATCCGGTTCAATGCGGTAGTTGGCTCGCACTTTTTGAAGACCTACCAGAGTGTCGTTGATGATCCCGAGCGGATCCTCACCGCGCGGGTTGTCGCTGGTAAGAACGCAGAGGTCGCTGAGTGACCCGGCCGCTTCTCCCATAAGGGGACGTTTGGTCCGGTCGCGGTCGCCGCCGCAGCCAAATACCGTGATGATGCGGCCGGACGGCCTCGACCCTGCCGAGGCCGACCGGAGCTCGCGCGCCGTTTCGAGCAAGTTGCGCAGCGCGTCGTCGGTGTGAGCATAGTCCACGATGAGGGCAAAAGGCTGGCCTTCCTCCACTCGCTCAAATCGCCCGGGAACCACTTCGAGCCGGGCAATCCCCTTCTCCATCGCTCCCCGCTCCACACCCAGCGCGACCGCAGCGGCGATAGCGGCAAGGATGTTGTACACGTTGATGCGCCCGACAAGCGAGGAGCGAACCGAAATGGCCCCGCAGGGAGATTCCACCGCAAATTCCAGCCCTGCATGGGAGAGAAGAAACTTCTTGGTGTTGATATCGGCCCCGGATTTGAGCCCGTAAGTGACCACCCGCTCCACGCCGGCGGCGAAGAGTTGCTCGGCCCAAGCGTCATCGGCGTTGATGACGCCGATGGAGGCGGGTCCGGCGCCGACGCCGGCAAAGAGCTTTTTCTTGGCGTCAAAGTAAGCCTGCATCTCACCATGAAAATCGAGGTGGTCGCGTGTCAGGTTGGTGAAGACCGCGGCGGCAAACTTCAGCCCAAACAAGCGGTCGAGCGCCAGGCCATGCGAGCTGGCCTCCATGACGACGTGCGTGCCGCCGGCGGCGCGCACCTCAGCCAGAAACCGCTGCAGATCGAGGGACTCCGGCGTGGTGGTCAAGGCAGGAAAAGCAGACGCCGGAGTCCGATGCTCGATCGTGCCAAACATGCCGGTAAGATGACCGGCAGTCCGCAAGATGGAATCGAGGAGATAGGTGGTGGTGGTCTTGCCGTTGGTTCCCGTAATGCCAACCAGCGTCAGGGCGCGGCCAGGATTATCGTAGAAGTTCGCGGCCGCCTGGGCGAGCGCTTGGCGCGCATTCTTGACCCGTGCCCAACAAATATTTGTGGAGGGGGGTTCCTCGCTAACGACCGCCAGAGCCCCGCCGGCCACCGCCTCCCGAATGTAGAGATTGCCATCCGACTTCGCGCCGTGCATCGCAAAGAAGACGTTGCCCGGCTGAATTTCGGCCGAATGATAGGCGAGGCCGGAAATCTCCGGGTTAGCGGCGACGGGCTCCAGCAACTCGACGCCGCGCATGAGGTCCCTCAGTTGCATGCAAGAACCCACCAGTATGATCGGCCCGGCCGGGCGGGGCAAAGTCCCCGAGCTTCCAGGCGAGGGGGTTGGGAGCCTCGTTATGGTTGGATGCAGTTTTCGGTGCGCACGCATCCGGTTTTCCCGCCACGGCCCTACATTCTCTTCCCCGTTCGCTGCGTTGCCCTCACGAAGGTTCGGGAATGGGCCTCTCCGATGCGGGCAAACCGAACCGTCAGGCGCGAGCCTGGGGGCACGCGACTCCCCGCCGGCGGAATCTGCTCCGCGGCTATCCCGTTGCCCACCAAAATCGGGCTCAAACCCAGACGGAAACACTCCTCGGTCACTTCCCGAACGCTCTTGCCGATGAAACTCGGAACTTCGACGCCCGGCTGCGTGCTCCAGCCTACGGTTCCCTCAGTGTTTGGCGCCGCGGAAAAAGAAGCCGCGGAGAGAGCTGGGGTTCGCGGCATCGCATCCCCGGCTACCGCCTCGACCTGACTGGAAGCAAAGTCAGTCAGGTCCATTGCTTCCTCTCGTGCCTCCCCCCGCGCCTGCTCAAGCGGTCGAAAAGGAACATCGTGGGGGATGTCCAGATAGGTCAGAACCTGCTGGGCAATCCGGCTGAAGACAGGCGCAGCAACTTCCCCGCCCTGATGGGCTCCTACGGGACTGTCCAAAACCACGATGAGCGAAATGGCCGGGTTGTTCAGGGGTGCAATCCCCACAAAGGAAGCGACATACTGCGAGCGAGAGTAGGTGCCGGTAGCGGGGTCAAGTTTCTGCGCTGTTCCGGTCTTGCCGGCGGCGGTGTAACCATTGAGTCGAGCCCGCTGCCCGGTCCCCTCCAGCACCACTCCCTCGAGCATCCTTCGCATCATGGCGGCGGTGCGCGGGCTGATCACTCGCCGTCCCTCGGGCGCCACCCTTTCTGGCGTCCCACCCGAGCGATGGATTTCGCGCAGGATGTGCGGCTGATAGAGCACGCCGCCGTTGCCGATGGCCGACATGGCATCGAGCGCTTGCAGCGCGGTGACGCCCACCTCCTGTCCCATGGAGATGGAGCCGATGGATATGCCCGACCAGTTCTCAATCTGGCGAAGCAGGCCGCGGTTTTCACCGGGCAGCTCGATGCTGGTTGGTTGGCCGAACCCGTAGGCGCGAATGTAATCGTAAAACTTCCGCTCGCCCAGCCTGAGGCCGATCTTGATCGCGCCAACGTCGCTCGAGTGGCTCAAAACTTCTGCGACGCTCAAGGTGGCAAAAGGCTTGTGATCCCGGATGCGGTGGTTGGCCAGCACGATGGAACCGTCTTGGCAGTCGACCAACTCCTCCGGCCGGGTCAAGCCTTCTTCCATGGCTGCCGACAAAGTGATCATCTTGAAGGTGGAGCCGGGTTCGTAGGCAGCGCTGATGGCGCGGTTGACGCGAGCTTGCAGCTTGCTCGCGCTTACGGCGTTGGGGTTGAAGGTCGGCGCGTTAGCCATCGCCAGAATTTCGCCGTTGTTCGGGTTTTGGACGATGACCGTGCCGGCCAGGGCACGTGTCTTTTCCATCGCCGCGGCCAATTCTTTTTCAGCGACATATTGAATGTTTTCATCTAGCGTGAGCACCACGTTGGCGCCGAGGGTGGCCTCCGTTTCCGAGCGATCAAACGAACGTCGGCGGCCGTCGGCAAGGATAAGCAGCCTTCCCGGGCGCCCGCGCACCAACGCGTCCATGCTGTACTCGATGCCGCCCAGGCCTTTTTCGTCAATGTCCACGTATCCGAGGGCGTGTGCCGCCAGCGTCCCTTTCGGATAAAACCGGCGGTTTTCCTTTTGGAAGTAGATTCCCTTCAGGTTGAGCCGGCGAATTTGCTCCACTTGGACGGGATCAACCTTGCGAGCGACCCAGCAAAACGAACGCGAGGACCGAAAGCGGGAGAGTAGCTCTTCGGATTCCGTTTTGAGGATCTTGCCCAGCAGCCGGCTGGCCAGCCTCGGGTCCGCCAGCTCCGATGGCACGGCAAAGCAGGAGTCAACCTGGATGGACATGGCCAGCTCGCGACCGTTGCGGTCGAAGAGGATCCCCCGCTTGGGGGTCACTTCCACCAAACGTTGTTGCTGGCGTTGCGCGCGGGCCCGCAATTCCGCGTGTTGGAAGAGTTGCAGATGGACGAGCCGCCCGGCAACCACCCCCAGCCAGAGAAATGCCACCAGGGCGAGCGTCCGACCCCGAAGCTTCAGGTCGGTGTGCGGGGCTCTCCGATCTTCACCAACAGGGCGTCTCCCGGACAAGCAAAGCGGTCCGTCGGGCGCTCCACCGGGCACGCCGCCGTTGGCGGACCCCGCTGCCAAATAGCTCATTGTTCCCTCAGACCACCTGGGCCATCACTCCCGCTCAGACACACTCCGCACGGCCGGCTTGTTCCTCCAAGCCAGGCCTGCCCACCTGTCTGCCCCAGGCGGATCAGCCTTGGCCCGAGGGCGGAACCCGCCGGTGGCGTGTGGTAGTGCCCTTCCAACTATTTGCCCTATGACTCTCGCTGTATCGCGATGACGGCGGTAGGCGGTCGTCTTCCTTCCCTCTTAGCTTTCTCAAGTTGGAAGGGCCCTAGTCGGTGCTTGGGATGGGTGTGGCTCTGGCCGCTGCCGGGTGTCCTGCACGAGCGATGACAGGCTCAGCCGTTGCGCCGGGAGCCACGCGCATCCGTTGAGGTGGGCTGGGCACCACCAAGCCCAGCTCAGAACCGGCAATGGCGTCGATCCGCATTGGGTCGCGGAGAGAAGCGGCTTCCAGGCGGAGTTGACGGTTCAGCTCCATCGCCTGCTCGCGCTGCTCCTTGAGTCCTTCAATCTGGTAGCCCAACTGGATGCACTGGAAATGCTGCCAGGAGTAGAACAGCGCCCCCAGCAGGACGACCGACGCAAGCAGCAGCAATTGCCCGCACTCCCGCCGTCGAGCCGGATCGACCGCTCGCACCAGACGCGAGTTATCTATTGCCTTCACGTAGTAAATTTCAGTCATTGCACGACCGCCGCACGGTTCAAGATCTCTGCTGCCCGCAGGCGCGCCGAGCGCGCCCGCGGGTTCTGCCGAATTTCTTCGGGCGTGGGCCTGACCACTTTCTTGGTCAGCACGCGCAACACACCCTGTGCCTGGTGCCGCCGAAAGTGGGTCTTGACCAAGCGATCCTCAAGGGAGTGATAGGAGAGAATGACCCAACGCCCGAACCGAGAGATCGTGGCGGGGGGCCGCC